>JAZKZE010000150.1:0-17101 GCA_045612485.1 Victivallales bacterium
TCTCTCCTGAAGGTTGCACAAAACAGGATAAAGAAGTATTTTTGAAAAATCTGACAAAATCACTTTTTTAAAAGCAGATTTCTTTACGCACATAATTTTGTAAAAATATGCCATTTTTACAAAATTATGGGATAGCTGTGAAAAAAAAATAAAAAAAAAGATATTATGACAGGAATGAAAATGTCATAATATCTTTTTTTTGAATATTTCCCGGGAAAAACACATTTTTCCCCGGGCAATATAAGAAGTCTTTCTTACGGGATCAGAAGTTTTATCGCGGCAAGTCCGGAAAGGAAAAGAACCGCCTTTTCAAAAACTTTCTGCGGAAGTTTCTTTAGAAGTACGATCCCCAGAACAGCCCCCAGAAGCAGGAAGGGGATCATCCCCATATCCGCAAGGAAGGAAGCCTTTGTGATACGTCCTTCACTCCAGAAAATCGGCAGTTTTATCCAGTTGAGGATCATAAAATACCATGCCGCCGTTCCCATATATTCCTTCTTATCAAAACGCATGGCAAGAAGATAGATCGCCATAATGGGACCTGCCGCATTGGCAAGCTGGGTGGTGATCCCTGCAAAAAGACCGCAGGCAACAGCAAAAGCCCAGTGTTTCGGAACAGTATCCTTATCTTTCCAGATAATATCTTTTACCACACTGAAAATACAAAGGGCGATCACAATGATCCCGATGGTAAGGTTCATCACATAGGAAGCGTGTGGCGTCCGGTCGATACCGAAACGCAAAATTGCCCAGCCGACAGCTATCCCGCAAAGGGCGGAAGGAATCAGACGGAACAATAAAGGCCAGTTGGCTTTGTGCCGGTAATAGATCACAGCAAAAATATCTGTAATGGCAAGCATCACCAGCTGAAGCCCGGGGGAGATCCGGCTGTCAAACCATAAGGCGAGCATCACAACAGGAAGCAGACCAAGTCCGGGCATACCCGTTTTATTGATCCCGATAAGGATCGCCGAAATAACAAGAATGATGAGCT
Organism: Victivallales bacterium; assembly: GCA_045612485.1. Lineage (GTDB taxonomy): Bacteria > Verrucomicrobiota > Lentisphaeria > Victivallales > UBA1829 > RGIG5327. The sequence goes on from JAZKZE010000150.1 coordinate 995, forward strand.
GGGAATTACTCATACCGTGAAAAAAGAAGTCCATGATCTCCATTATAAAACCTTTCTGTAATTTGAGATGGATAAATTTTTGCTGTAAAAAATCAGGATGACCGGAAAAGCCTCACCGGTCATCCTTCAAAATATGAAATATCATTATTTCTTACAGCGGCGGGCTGAAAGAAGCACCGATATTAAAGTGGAAACGCAGAGAATTGCTTACCCCTTTCTGCTGATTGAGTACCGGATAGGCAAGATCCAGTTTCACAGGAGTGGCAATGCTGGGCAGCTTGATACGCAAACCGTAACCGATACCGATATTGGGCTTACCGAATTCAAAGGAGTTCTTTCCGGCTCCCCCCATATCCATAAAGACTGCCCCGCGGAGATAATCCTTGTAAATGGGATGGGAAAGTTCCGCGGTAAAGATGTACATGGACTGTCCGCCATAGTTATCCTTATTGTAATCGGTGGGACCGATGGAACGGAAAGGGAACCCGCGTACAGAATCCCCGCCGCCCAGGAAGTAACGGTCATACAAAGGCACATCTTCACCGAATCCTACAACGGTACCGATCTTTCCTCCCAGTGAAAGGACAAACATATCGTGGAAGAAAGGATAGTGGTAAGAAGCTCTCGCTTCAAGACGGATATAATCCCTTTCCCCGCCGAATGCCTGGGAGGTAAAGGAGAAAAGTCCGCTTACAAAATACCCTCTTTTGGGATCCAGTGCGCTGTCTCTTGTATCTCTTGTAAGAGAAATATGCATCCTTCCGGCAAGCTCCCCGCCTTTCCATTTGGTGAACTTTTCAGAAAGATCATGACTCATATCATGGATCTTCACATGCTCAAAGGTATATCCTCCGGCAATAGTGGTAAAGTCGTCAAAAATCCTTTTGGTAAGCGTAATGGAGAAACCAAGTCTTTCATCTTCCCAGTCATCATATACGATATTCCGCAGATAACCGGAAACATCCAGTCTCAAAGGAATACCGAAAAGCCAGGGTTCTGTGAAATCCAGTTCAAATCCGTAACGGTCGATACCCGCAACCCCCATAAGACGCATACGCTGTCCGCCGCCTGTAAAATAATTCCAGGGATCAAGAATATCCATATTGGAATGACTGAATTCGATCATACCGGCAAGATTGTCCGAGTCTGACCATGCTCCGCCGATCCTTGCGTCGATGAACCGTTTTTCCTTTACCTCAATATCAATATCCTTTGTATCCAGCTCTCCTTCATCGGATTTAATGGCAACAGCTTCCACCTTTTCAAAAAGCCCCATTCCCATCAGGCGGCTCTTTGCCACCTTCACAAGATTGTTGTCCACAGGGTCATCGGGAGCCATGGGAAGTTCTCTGCGGATCACATGGTCTTTGGTATAACGGTTGCCGGAAATGAAGATCTTGTGGATTTTATATAAAGGACCTTCATTGATCACATACTCCACATCCACTGTATGTTTGAGATAGTTGGGATAAAGTTTCGCACGCAGGGAAAGATCGGCAAAACCAAGACGGAAATATTTATTTTCCATCTTCTTGATATCTGATTTTTCTGTAAGAGAACTGTACGTATCGCCGCTTTTCATCCCGAGAAGTGCAGTAAGTTCATCTGTTTTGAAATGCTTTGCTCCGGTAATGGATACTTTCCCCACTTTGTAGGGTTCCCCTTCATCCAGTTCAAAATCAATATGTACGATCTCCGGTTTTTCTTTCTCTCCGCCGATTTTTATATCCTTCACACGGAAATCCAGATACCCCTTCTTGAGATAAGCCTCCCGCAACAATACTTTATCACGGGAAAGCATCTCTCTGTCAAAAAGCCCGGCAAGTGAAAACCAGGAGAACCAGGGATGACTCAGCAAGGAATGACGGGTAAGGACAATTTCACGCAATTCATCTTCTTTATACGCCTTTGCCCCTTTGAAGGCTACTTTTCCCACACGGTAACGCAGACTTTCCCGGATGTCAAAGACAATCGTGATCTTACCGTCTTTACCGGCAAGCTGTCTGACGGTGACGGTAGCATCATTCAACCCCTTGGAACGGTAAAAATCCCGTAAGGATGCGGCACTTTTCTGCAAGGCAAGTGTATTCAGAGGCAAACCGGGGGAAATACTGAGTTTTTCCGTAAGAGCTTTTGTATCATAAGCCTTGTTTCCATTGAACCGGATATCCTCCACAACATTCTGGGGAGTCACGCTGAAAATGATCCGGATCTTCCCGTCCGCATCCTTCTCTGTTTTCACAGAAACATCACTGAACATCCCCATGGCATGAAGTCTTTTGATATCGTCACTTACAGTCCGTTCACTGTAAAGAGTGCCTTTTTTGCTGGAAATATTGTATTTCAACACATTTTCATCAAACTTGTATGCTGCTGACGGCTGATCAAACTGCACAGAGGAGATCTCATCTGCAATAAGAGAGAAAGATGCCAGAAATACAATTGCAGCACAATGAATACAAGAAATAAACTTTCCCATACGTACCTGCTTTCTAAAAATATTTTTTTACTGTTTTCATTTTTATTTCACGATATTTTCAACTCATCCAGCAAAAAAGCAAAAGCACTGCGGAAATATCAATTTCCGGCTGAAGCCTCCTGCTGTTCATAAATATGTTCGGAATTTACAAATTCCATAAGTCCCGGACGGAATTTCAAAGGCACGATACCCGTCTGTCCGTTACGGTTCTTTTCCACAATAAGTTTTGCAGGAACCCCGGCAGCACTCTGCTCTGCTGTAAGGTTTTTTGCCTCATCCCTTTTACGGTCAAGGAAGATCACCACGTCCGCATCCTGCTCAATAGCTCCGGACTCACGCAGATTGCTCAACTTATGCTGGGCGTCTTTCGCATCCTTGGCTCCGCCGGCAGCACTCTTTTCCCCTTCACGGTTCAGCTGGGCAAGCACAAGAATGGGAATATTCAAATCCTTGGCAAGTTTTTTGATCCCTCCGGAAATAGCGGCAACTTCGACCTGACGGCCTTCTCTGGAACTTGCCGCATCACCGGATTTCATCAACTGCAAATAGTCAATGGCAATAAGATCCAGTTTTCTCTGACTGTGCAGTTTTCTTGCTTTGGCACGCAATTCAAATACGGAAATACCCGCTGTGGGGTCAATATACAAACTGGCTTTCTTCAACTCCTGAATGGCTCCGGTAAGTTTCTGAACATCCCCTTTTCTCAAACTGCCATCCATAATAGAGGACAATGGTACCTGTGCTTCCGTACACAAAAGTCGCTGTGTGACCTGCTGGGCACTCATTTCCAAACTGAAGAAAGCTACATTCCGGCGGGGACCGCCGGTATCTTTCATAATAATATTCCGGATAATATTCAATGCCATAGCCGTCTTTCCTATGGAAGGACGGGCGGCAAGAACCACCATTTCCCCGGGCTTCATCCCTCCGCCAAGAAGACGGTCAAGATCCGGATACTCTGTAGGAAGCCCCGGCTCCAACTTCCCGTTGATGATTTCCAGAAGCTGTGTAAGAGTTTCTTCCGCAATAAAACGCAATTCCTTGATCTCCGGCTGGACAAAGCGGTTTCTTACATTGAAAAATTCAGCTTCAACAGTGTCAAGAAGTGTCTTGACTTCTTTATTCTCCGGATTTTTGCACATCTCAAATACAGAGGAACATGTACGCAGAAGTTCCCGCAGCATGGCATAATCCCGCAGGATCTTGCACCACGCCTCGATATTGGCTGTACTGGCAATGGAATTCTGTATATCAAGAAGAAAATCCTGTCCGCCGATCGCGGACAATTTACCGCTGCGCTCAAGTTTATCACTGAGTGAAAGAATATCCACTCCGATACCCTTTTCGTTCATCTCAAGAATGGCAGCATAGATCGCCGCATACTTGCGGTCATAAAAAACAGACTCCGCCACCCGTGTAAAAAAATCACGGTTCAGCGAGTCAATGTCCTTGGGGCCCTTTCCCTTTTTCTCTCCCGGATTCGGCACAGCTGCCATCAGCCCGCCAAGGATCGTAGCGGCACTGGATATGGCAGAAGGATCGATCATCAGAGCGGCAATAACTGCCCTCTCCGTATCCACGTCGGCAAGAGACGGTGAAGGAGAACGGGTGTTTTTACCCCCGTTCTCCTGGAAATTCACGGGAGAACTTTTCTCAAGTTCCCCCGTTGAAATTATATCACCGGACAAACTCATCAGATGCGGCCGATGATCACCTTGCCTGTAGCCATGACAGACTGGTGCAGTTTGATATTTACAGAGTATTCGCCGGTAGCACGGATGGGAGCTTCCAGACGGACTCTCTGATGATCAAAAACAATACCGGCAGCAGCATAGGCTTCTGCAATGGCACGGTCGGTGACAGAACCGAAAAGGTGTCCGTCATCAGAAGCCTGCATGTTAATGTTAACAGCAGTTTCTGCGATCTTGGCAGCAAGAGCCTGGGCAGCTTCAAGAGCAGCCTGACGTTCAGCTTCGATCTTTTCCTTGCGGGCAGCGATCTGTTTGAGAGCAGAGGCAGAGGCAGGAGCAGCAAGTTTTTTGGGGATCAGAAAGTTTCTGGCATAACCGGGGGAAACATGTACTTCTTCACCGGCAAGACCAAGATCTTCCACGTCCTTCAAAAGGATCAATTTTGTAATTGCCATTTTCTTTTATCCTTTCATGGAAAGTGTTAGAGAACAACGCTGATGATGCGTGCACGTTTGACGGCGATGCTGAGCATCTTCTGATGTTTCAGGCAGGTACCGGTAATGCGGCGGGGAAGGATCCTTCCTTTTTCTGTCTGGAATTTTTTCAGAAAATCAGCATCTTTGAAATCGATGTAATTGATCTTGTTTTCACACATCTTGCAGTTTTTGGGCTTGGAAATACGTCTTTTCATGCGACGTTTTTTATTGGGCATAGCCATGTTACTATCTCCTTAAAGATTTTTACTTTTTATTGCTTTATTGGAAAAGATCATTCATCAGAAGGGAATGTCATCTTCCACACCGTCTACAGGCACATACTGTGCATCATCAGAAGGCATGGAGGGCGGATCATCGTAAGAGGGGGGCGCAGCGTTCCCGTTGTCACGGGGTCCCTGTCTGTACTGCTGACGGGGGGCATAATCCTGTCCGGGACCTCTCTGCTGATAATTATTGCCCCGGGAGTAATTGCCTCCCTGGGGACCGTAATTATTCCCCTGCTGGTAGTTACCCTGCTGGTAGTTACCCTGCTGGTAATTGCCCTGTTGGGGAGGAGCATCAGAGAACTCACCGGGAGCACGGCCGTCATCCCGGCGGTCAAGGAACTGGACTCTTTCCGCATTTACCCGCAAGCGGGAACGCTTCTTCTGAGTTTCCTTTTCCTCCCACTGGTCATAGACAAGCCGTCCCTCAATAAAAACAGATGAACCTTTCTGGAGGTAACGGGATGTACTTTCCGCCTGCTTACCCCATACAACTATGTCGATAAAGCATGCCTCATCCTTTTCCGCCCCGTTTGCCTGGACAAACCGGCGGTTGACGGCAATACCGAATTCACACACGGCACTTCCGGAAGGTGTATAACGGATCTCCGGGTTACGGGTGAGATTTCCTATCAGCAATACTCTGTTCAGTGATGCCATTTTTTACCTCTCAATCATCCTTTTTGACTTTTTCAGATCTTCTCCGGTTCGCCGGAATTATTCGGCAACCCCTTCTGCGGATACAGCCAATGTGGAACGCACTTCTGCGGGACGTTCATCAACGATAACCATCTCACGGATCACGCGTTCATCCAGTCTGTATTTTTCACGGATCTCTTTGACCATGGCAGGATCCAGATCAAAGTAGTAATCCCAATAGATACCGGCTTTGCGTTTGTTGATCTCACGGGCAAACTGTTTGCGGCCCATGTTCACAGCTTCTTTTACATTTCCGCCCCAACTCTGAATATTCTTAGCGAATTCTTCAGAGAAAGCCTTTCCCTCATCGTCAACTTTTCTCATGTCGAGGATGAATACTGCTTCGTACTTTTTCAAGTTCACACCTCCGGGTGTAGTTTTATTTGTTACTGTCTTGTTCAGATTCTTATTTTTCTGCTGCTTCTTCCGGCACTTCTTTTTCTTCCACCACCGGTGAAAGATCCAGTTTATTATACTGGTTCATACCGAATACTATCCCTCTGCGGAGGATCACTTCCACAGCTTCCGCCGCGGCAGTCGCCACCTTCTCAAAAAGGACTTTCTCCTCACCTTCAAATGCACCCAGCACATATTCCGCCCCCTGGGACGCTCCACGGAAATTATGACCTACCCCGATACGGAGTCTGGCAAAGGATTCCGTGGAAAGTTTTTCCATAATGGAACGCAATCCGTTATGACCGCCGCAACTGCCGTTCTTCCGTATCCGGATCCTGCCCAGAGGCAAGTCCACATCATCGGAGATCACAAGCAGATTTTCCGCTTTCAAACCATGTTTGGCAAGAAGCGGTGCAACAGCATTCCCGCTGAGATTCATAAAGGTTTCAGGTTTTTGCAGAAGCAACATACTTCCCGCATAATTTCCCTTCCAGTAATGGGAAGAACATCCATGGACTTCTTCCATCCGTCCGGCAAGCTTTTTCAACAGAAGATCGATCACAGAAAAACCGGCATTGTGTCTCGTTCCGGCATACTCCGTTCCCGGATTGCCCAGACCGACGATCAAATGCAATTTATTTTCGTTCTGCATCTTTTCTGCTTTCTCTTTTCAACTATGCGGCAAGTTTATCCAATTATTTTTTTCCAGCTTTGGCAGCTTCAGCGGCGGCGGCTTTTTCTGCACGTTCTTTTTCGCCGATCACTTCAGGTTCAGCAGCACCATCAGCAGCTTCTGCAGCTTCTGCTTCTGCGGCAGCCTTGGCAGGATCGACTACGGAGAATACCACGATGCTCTTGTCACCGACAGCAGTCACACCTTCGGGCATGACGATGTCACCGATGTGAAGGCTCTGACCCATTGCAAGGGCACTTACATCCGCTTCGACAGCTTCGGGAAGTGCATCAGGGAGACATTCCACTTCGATTTCATGAACAAACTGTTCGAGCATACCGCCCTGGGAAAGTCCGGCAGGAGCTGTGTGACCGGCTTTGACAGCAACAACAGCTTTGATCTTTTTGCTGCGGTCAACTTCCAGGAAGTCGATGTGTTTGACTTTACCGCGAATGAAGTCGTTCTGCACTTCTTTGATCAGTGCAAGATGTTCGGTTTCACCTTCTTTGAGGAGAAGCAGGTTCAGTTCATACTTCTGAAGTGCTTCCCATTCAGCGGCGCTGAAATAAATTGCTTTTGCAGCTGCACCTGCGTGATAGATCACAGCAGGCACCTGCCCGGTTTTGCGAAGCCGTTTCACCGGCCCTTTACCCGTTTCCGTACGGGTAACTACGTTCAGAATGTGTTTCTGTTTTGCCATTTCTCAACCTTTCTTAAAATAGTTTTCGGAAATGATTTATATTTCAATAATGTATTAATTTTCTTCACTGTAACGGAAAAGATCGGAGACAGATTCGCCGAAGTGGATCCGTTTGATCGCCTGAGCCAGAAGGGGTGCAATACTTACAGCATGTACTTTATCACTTGCACGGCTTGCCTGATAGGGAACAGAGTCTGTAGTGATGAGCTGGGTGATGGCACTCTTTTCCAGTTTTTCCACTCCGGCATCGGTAAGCAGGCAATGGGTTACAACGGCATACACATTTTGAGCCCCTTCCTTCTTCAGCAGATCGGCGGCGGCACAGAGAGTACCGCAGGTGGATGTCATATCGTCACAGATGATACAATCTCTTCCGGCAACATCCCCTACAAGGTGGGAGGATTCCACCACACTGGCACTGACACGGCGTTTTGCAACAACGGCAAAACCGCAGTTCAGACGGTCAGCATAGGAGTGAGCCATCTTCACACTTCCGGAGTCGGGGGAAACCACTACAGCATCCGCACCGATTTTCAATTTTTCCTGCATATAGGGAAGCATGACAGGAGCAGCATAAAGGTGATCCAGAGGAATATCAAAGAAGCCCTGGATCTGCTGGGAGTGAAGATCAAGCGTAAGAATACGTTCTGCACCGGCAACTGTCATCAGATTGGCAACAAGTTTTGCGGTGATCGGTACTTTGGGTTTATCTTTACGGTCCTGGCGGGCATAGCCGAAATAGGGAATCACAACAGTGATTCTTGCGGCAGATGCTCTTCTTGCTGCATCAAGCATGATGAGAAGTTCCATCATGTTGTCATTTGCAGGATTACAGGTGGGTTGGATCAGGAACGCATCCGCAGTTCTCAGGCTGTCGATGTACTGCACAAAGATCTCGCCATCGGGAAATCTCTGAATATCAACTTTTCCCAGTTCCATGTTCAGGGCTTTCGCGATCGCCTGCGAAAGTTCCGGATGAGCTGTTCCGCTGAACAGTCGGATGTTTTTTGCATACCCTTCCATTTTGCTTGCCTCATTCTCTTTTACGTTATCGTTTCAATGTTTTCCTACAGAAAACCAACAGAACGAGGATGGATCACAAAGACCGGAAGGCATAAAAATATGCAGAAAGCCATTCAGTTACCCTCTGAATGCACAGCAGCTTTTCCTGCTGTTTTCCGCATAAAAAACCATTCGGACCTGTCATCTTCCGCTTCCGCAGAACCACCCATCGGGCTGACTTTGAATCCCTTTATCAGGGACTAAGGTTTTCCATAAATAAATCAGGATATTACTATAATATAGCATAAATATTCCGGATTGCAAATCAAAACGCTTTTTTTTCCCTGTTTTTTCAAGCATGCAGGATGTTTTCCTGCGGCATACAGCGTTTCCCGTATAAAAAAAATATTCAGGATATTTCAGAAAAGTTTTTTCATCTCTTTTTTCATATCTTTGCGATATACTGCGGAAGCGGCATCCCGGACTTTTTTCAGAAAATTTCCATACCGCAGAAAGATCTCCCGTAACGGCAGCTTGTAATATGCCTTCAGAAAGTGATACACATCTTTTTTTTCCAGTTCCATATACTGCATGGCGGAAAAATATAATCCGGCAAGATCTTTGACAAGGTATCTTTGCGGCACTTTATTTCTGATCTGTGCCCGGTGAAGATCTATGATATACAACACGATCTCCCCCTCTTTTGCCTTTTTTCTGTCAAGTAGAAAATGACAGATATAACAATCCCTGTGATTGATCCCGCTTCTGTGCATCCGTCCGGCGGTATCCCCCAGTACCGGAATAATCTTTCTGCGGAGTTTCCCGTCAACGATGCCTTTTTTTTCTTTACAGAAATCTTCCAGACTTATAACATCACACAATTCTTCTGTAATAAGAAAACTTTTCTCATAAGGGGCAAATCCCCCATTTTTCCCGAATGCGGCAACCTTCATAGTAGGGATATTTTTCTTCTCCAGAAGCTGCAGAGCAGCAAACTCCTGTCCTGCTCCCGTCACCGGCTTTTTTCCCTGAAAAAGATCTTTCCAATACTCCCGCAACCCTATCCCGGAATGCAGTTTGATAAAATATCCTTTTCCTTCCAGTTCAAACCGGCTTGTCCGTCTGGCTTTTACCTTGCGGTAATCCTCCCCGGCAATACCGAAAGCCTCCGCAAAAGGATCTTTCTTATCCCATACACGGGAAAAAACATCATTGAGAAATATTTTCTTACACATTTTCCTTTTCATACTCCTTTTCCAGCACATCCACAGCACTTGCCGCACGGGAATAGAAATCAGCGATCCGGCTGTAAGCCATGGTCCGTTTCCGCATCTTTACAAGAGTGGAAGGATCAGCAAGAAGTGAGATCAATGCCGCAGAAAGCGCCTGTGAGGAAAACGGCTCGGGAAGAACGATATTACCGGACTCTCTCACATAACAGGAGAAACCGCACGCTCCGGAACAGGCTACCGGCAGCCCCATGGCAAGAGCCTCCACCAATACAGTTCCTGTTGCCTCCTCTCTTGCCGGATGCACCATAAGATCCGCGGCAAGCAGAAGCTCCGGCACATCCTTCCTTGCCCCGCCGAAGATCACTCTATCCGTCACACATAATTTTTCAGCAAGGAGCCGGCACTTCTTTTCGGTTATGCTCCCGGCAAGAAAGACCCGGCATTTTCTCTGGATATTCTGGGGCAGCGCGGCAAAAGCCTCAATAAGACGGTCAGCCCCTTTCCCCACAAGATTTGCCCCCACAAGAACGATCAGACGCAACTCCGGATCCACAAGGATCTCATTGCGTTTTCTATTACGGACTTCCTGATAATCAGAAGGAAGCGTACACTCTTTGTCGATCCCCGGCGGCAGATAGACAAACCGGTCATCTTTTGTCCCGTAAACCGCCTGATACTCCTTTTTCTGCTGTTCCACGATATAAAAGATCTTCGTCTTTGCTTTCGGGGACAATACATCCTCCTCCAGTTTCAGCATGGTACGGTAACGGGGATTGAGAGCAAGATTCAGTCTGGAATGTTTTCTTGCCGCCCGTTCTGCAAGACAGTTATCCGCAGCAAAGTAGAAATCCGCCCCGCCGAAACGGTTGAAAGCAACAAGAAGATGTTTTCCATCCTTTTCCCGTTGTTCCTTCACATATTTACGGACACTTCTGCCGAAAGATGCCATTTTCGCATGATTGGTAAGACCGGAAACTTTCAGTATGACAAGCTCCACCCCGGAAGGCTTTTCCCCTTCCCATTCAGCGGCAAGCACTGTAAGAGAGTGTCCCCGTCTGACGGCCTCTTCCGCCATACGGAGAAAATCTTTCTGCAATCCCCCGTAAGGAAAAAAACGGTATATGGCAAAAATAAATTTCATAAAAATTCCCGCAGGATATAAAAACTCTTACCACGCTTCCGTGGTATATTGAACGACCAGTTCCGCCATTTTACGGCATGCCTGGGTAAGTCCCGCTTCCTTTCCGATAGCCGGGTCGGTAAGGAACTGATAGTTACAGGAACCGCTGACAGAACGCTGTTTCACCAACGGCATCGTATGTCCGGGCATAAGTACGGTAAAAGATCCCCGTACCGTAAGTTTGAATTCAAAAGGACGGTCTTCATCATCGTCATCCCAGGCAATGGCAGACTGGGAAACATTATTCACCTGACAATACACGATACAATCCGCCTTTTCCATACTGGTTAGTTTCAATGATCCATCCCGCATGAAATTTTCTTCCAGCTGACGCCGCATAACGGTAGAAGCAAGAACTTCTCTTGTATTATTTCTCACCGGGGCAATGGCAACCGTCTTGATCTGCGGATGCATCATACTCCCCATACGGTAACCGCAGGAAGTACAATACAGCAGAGGAAGGATAAACGCTGACAGCAAAAAAACAGTTATGCTTTTTTTCAGTACGGAAAACATTTTCATATATTGATTTTTTTTCATGGCTACTCTCTTTCCCCGCAGTTTTACTTTCCGTCACTGCCGTTATTTATATTCAGTTCCTCTTCTGTCTTTTTCTTCAGAATGTCCAGCTCCCCGGGCTTCACGATAATGCTCTTTTTAAAATCACGCACCGGAAGAAGCCATCTGTTGTCACTCTGTTCCGGTGAAGTTTTTATGGGAGTTGCCTCCTCCACATCCTTCTCGAATTCGATGGAATAACGGTAAGGCTTGTACACAGGTCTTTTTGCAGGGATCTTGTAATCTTTTTCGATCTTTGCCAGTTTCTCTTCTGTCTTTGCCGCCTGACGGGTATCCGCATAGTTTTTCACCACATCCGCATAATACTGACCGGCAGTATCCCTGCGGCCGATCTTCTGGTAAAACGATCCGATGGCATCCAATCTTCTGGCGATGAAATCCAGTACAAGCTGCCGGTGTTTATATACCCAGGGCAGTTCATTGGATTCCGGATATTTTTCTTCAAATTCATCCAGAACTTCCAATGTTCTGCGGCTGTATGCATTATCCCCGTCCCCGTTTTTCGCCAGCTGGAAAAGGATACTGGCAAGTTCCAGTACTGCATCATGCGCTGCCCGTGTACCGGCATGAAGTTTGGAGATCTCTGTAAGATGGAACATTGCTCTCTTGATATTCTGACTGTCTATATGCAGACGGGCAAGCCGCAATCTTGTTTCAGGGGATTCCGGCATACAGGGAGCATATTTGACAGCTGCTTCATAAACCTCTCTGGTCCGGTCCTCTTTTTTCAGGAAGGGAAGCCAGGAAACAGGAGTATCCCTGTGTCCCTGGAAATAGAGATCCCCGATACGGTACATTCTTTCCACAACACGGGAAAAATCGATCCCGGTCAAATGATCCTGAACGAGGGAGTTCAGGCAGTCAAACTCCTCACCGTAGAGTTCCGCTTTTCTGAAATTTCTGGAAGCGGCAATAAGAGAATTCCCCTTGACAGCAAGACTGTCTGCAAGAAGCTGCGCTTTCTTGTAGTAAGAGGCTGCCCTCTGGTACTTCCCTTCCTTTTCCAGTTCCCTTGCTTTCAGAAATGCCTCATTGGCTTCTTTGTCATTTCCGGAAACGGCAAAAGAAAGAAGCCCGGCAAGGATAAAAGTGAAAAAAAGAGTCACTTTTCCTTTTGCAGAAAGAAAATATCTTCTTGTATCCATAAAAAATCCTTCTTTTCGTTTTTAAAATAATAGACAAAGAAATGTAGCACATTTTTTTAAAAAGGCAAATCTTCAAGCAAAATTTCTTTCAGGAAACCTGTATCCCCCTGCATGTTTTCCGGAAAAATATCAAAGCTATCCCATAATTTTGTAAAAATGGCATATTTTTACAAAATTATGTGCGTAAAGAAATCTGCTTTTAAAAAAGTGATTTTGTCAGATTTTTTCAAAAATACTTCTTTATCCTGTTTTTGGCAACCTTCAGGGGAGAGACAAACGCATTTTGCTTTTTTCTCTCCCCTATCCCCCTCACTTTTTCCTTTTGTGCAGTCAGACCCTTTCGTAATGCAGCAGTTTCTTTTTCCATTATATGCGCCTGCGTTCATTCGGGCAAAAAACGCCCTCATTCTCTCGCGGCTTAATGCTCGCTGCTGGCTCATACGCTCACAATCCCTTGTGAGCGTCCGCAAGGCGATTGCCCTGCGGTTCATTCGCACATCCACTGCGCGCTCGGCGGCAACCGCCTCGCCTGGCAACCGAACATTTCTTTTTTTTCCATGATTTTATGGGACAGCTGTGATATCATACAGTTCTTCCAAATGTACAGAAGTTTTTTTCTTTACCAGCCCTTGAAAAAATCTTCATTTGTGATAGATTACACTTCTCTTCACTAAACAGATAAGACAGCAATATACAAAACAAAAACAGGGAGGATATTATGCCTTTTGAAAGCGGAAGTACGGCACTTATGGTCTGCCGTCTGAATGAAAGTATGCCCGGAGATTTTCTGGAAAGACTTGCCAAATATACAGCAGGAAAACTGGACGATGTGGATAAAGACCCCCAGATCGGCTGGGTCAGCGGCAGACATCTGCTGGAAAACCAGATCAACGAACTTACCTCCATCTGCGGCGGTCACCTCTATGTAAATTTGCGGAAAGCGGAACGGAAACTGCCCGCCCAGCTGCTGCGTGCCATCTGCCGCCGGGAGGAACTTGCCTATATGCAGGCAAATGATATGCTTATGGTCCCCAAAGCGGAACGCAACCGGATCAAAGAGGATGCCATTGAAAAAAATCTGCGGAAGATGCCTCCCACCATTTCCGCCGTTCCCATCGTGGTAGACAGAAAAAACAATATAATGTATATAGGCAATGCCTCCCAGCGTGCCTATGACCAGATCGCCGCTGAATTTATGAAGGATGTGGGAGTGGAACCTGTTCCCATGAGTGTGGCGGAACTGATGATCCGCTGCATGAAAGCCTCAGAAACAGATCTTCCCGCCCTCTCTTTCAGCAGCAAGGATGACGGCGAACCTGTTCCCGGTCGGGATTTTCTCACCTGGCTCTGGTATCATGCGGAAACGGCGGAAGGAAAGATCGTTCTCGGCGGGATCTCCTATAACCTTATGATCGAAGGACCTCTTACTTTTGCTTTTGCCGCGGATGAAGCCAAAGGAGCCAGTGAAAGTGTACTGAAAAAAGGCTGTCCCCAGATTTCTGCGGAAGCAAAAGCAGCCCTGTCCGTAGGTAAAAAACTGAAAAAAGCCAAGATCATGCTGGCAAGGGAAGGTTCCGACAGATGGACATTCACCTTTGATGCCGACTCCTTCACCATGACCGGACTCACTCTGCCGGAAGGGGAGGAAATGGATATCCACAGCCAGTTTGAAGAACGTATCGGTTTCATCCATCTTCTGGTGGAAGCTCTTGAAGGGTACTTCACCCTCTTTGCCACCACAGTAATGGATCCTGAAAAACGTTCTCAGCTGGAAGAGGATATGCGTACCTGGGCGGAAGAAAGGGAATCTTTCTGAAAGATTTTCCGGAAGAACAGGAAAAGGGAACAAATCTTTTTTTTCTCTGTCAATGGAACGTACAATTCACAGGAAATCAGAATCTACCCTGCCGGGCAGAGAAAAAAAGAAATGGAGGAAAAATATGGCTTTTCTTGACGAAAATGTACTTTGGCACCTTTTCTGGGTCATCCCCCTCTTTTTTATCATCTTCGGAGCTGCATGGAAAAGAAGAACACGTCTGCTGGAAAAATATCCCGGGAAAAATTCGTTCCCCGTGGATAATATCCTGCTTTCGCGGAAAGCAAGGGCATGGAGGATCATCCTTCTTTTCCTTACCGTTGTCTTTCTTTTTCTTGCTCTGGCACGTCCCTTCTGGGGAAACCGTCTGATGCCCTATTCCGGAGAGGGAAGAGATCTTCTTTTTGTTTTTGACGTTTCCAGAAGTATGTATGCACAGGATGTGCGGCCCAACAGACTGGAACACGCCAAATATCTGGTACGGGAACTGGTAAAACTCAATCCCGGCGACCGTTTCGGACTGATTGCCTTTGCCGGTACGGCTTTCCTGGAGTGTCCCATGACCATGGATAAAACAAGTTTTCTCCAGAATCTGGATGAGCTTGGCCCGTCCTCCATTCCGGTAGGCGGCACCAATATCGAAGAAGCATTGAAAACTGCTCTCCGGGCCTTCAAAGGAGCTGAAAGTACAAACAGAGCCATTATCCTTGTTACGGACGGCGATGAACTTACAGGGGAAAGCTCCAAAGCCCTTGATGAAGCGGTCAAATTAAAAATACCGCTTTTCATTGCCGGGATCGGGGATCCCTCCGAACCTGCCATCATCCAGATCCCGGACGGGAAAGGAGCTGTCACCACATTGCGGGATGAAAAAGGCAATGCGGTAAACAGCAGATTGAATGAAAAATCCCTGGCGGCACTTGCCTCCAGAACAGGGGGGATCTATGTACGTTCCAGTACAAGTGTGACCGGGATAAATGAACTGGAAGCAAGAATACGTTCTCTGGATAAAGATCTGCGGGAAAGCGGAAAACAGACCCAACCCATTGAACGGCCCCTTTATCCTTTGACAGCGGCATTGGTATGTTTTATTCTTTTCCTGCTGCTCCCGGAAGTTCCCCGCAGGAAAAAGGTCTTTTTTCTTCTGTTTTTCCCGGTATTGTTCCTTACTTGTACTTCCGGGGATCTTTACGGTCAGCAGCCCATGCAGCTTGTTCCGCAGGCAACACAGCAGGATCAGCAGGGATCACAGAACATTCTTCCGGCAGGACAGAATACACTCTCTCCGCAGGTAACAACAACTGCCCCGGAAGAGATCAAAGACCCCAATGATCCTTTTGCTCTCTACAATGCGGCATGTAAAGCCCATTTTGAAAAGAAAAACATTCCGGAAGCAAAGGAGCTTTATTTACAGGCATTAAGCAAAGCCGGAGATCATTCCATCATACGGGACAATGCCAGCTTGAATCTGGGGACCATTGAACACTCCTCCATGCGTTCGGAAGTTCAGCAGGCAAAAATCTCCTTGCAGAAACAGGAGTTGCAAAAGGCACTGGAAGTGGTGAAAAAAGCTCTCACAAAAACAGAAGCCATACAGGAATTGTATAAATACGGCCTTCTGGGTGCCACAGCACAGAAAGCGGCGGTCAATCAGCAGCTCCTCCTCCGGGAAAAAAGAGAAGCGGAAAAATTACAGAAAGCCATTGAAGATCTGATCAAAAAACAGCAGGAAGCACAGAAAAATACCCAACAGGC
>JAZKZE010000151.1:0-3033 GCA_045612485.1 Victivallales bacterium
ACGGTTTTTCTGGTATGACGGGGCAAAAACCGATCCTCCGCTGAATCCGCAGCAGGGGACGCCATTTTTATCCATAAGCATCGCTTCCCCGGAAAGCTGCAAAAGAAGAACTACTTCTTTATTTTTCCATTTTGCAGGAACTGTTCCTTTGAAATGAAACCATGCATTTTCCCAGTTTTTTCCCCATACTTCACCTTCCTGGATCGTTTTATAGGATAAGGTCAGCCGGTCAGAAAATTTTACAGCCTCCTTACTCAACGCATATTCTGCATTCAGTAAAAGAGAATCTTCATAAAAATCATTCTGGATCCGTTTCAAAAACCGGTCAATACGTGTTTGCAATATATGTGAGACCTTTTCAAGCATAACATCATCCTTTCTGCCTTATTCTGTATTGAAAACACTACTGTCCGGTAAAAATTTCCGGACTTGATAGAAAAAACGGGACTTGTTATATATCAAAAACACCTGAATTTTTCATATCTAACCAGAAAATCCCGAAAGGTATATTACAATAGCATATATACTCAATTTTTCAATTACATGACCACGATATCGTTTTGAAAAAATTGTAAAAAAGTCTGCCGAAGACCGATATTGCAAACATTTCATCGTATGGAAACAATTCCTGACTTTGCCGTTGCACAAATTTCCGGTAAAGATTCTTTTCATTTGCGAGACGTGTTTTCTGTTTGCTCTTTTGACAGCCAATGCATAAAATAAATCAAAGGAAAACACCTACCTAAAATCGGCACAACGGTTCAAATAGTATATTCCATTTCACTTTTATTTTCAGCTCATTTCCCGCAAGAAAGAGTCTGCCGAAACCCAATGCCCCGCCACCGGTGGGAAAGAGTTTTAATACCTCACTTTCCTCCATGCCTTTTCCTGCGGCAAGAGCAAAGAGGTAATGCTCGGAATCAATGGGGATCTCCTCCCCCTTTTTCTCGTGGTAGGAGAGCATTTCAGAGAGATCATTTTCTGTGAAAAAAAGTTTCCCGTCGATTCCTTCTTTGGTGTAGGCGGTTTCCCCCGCCTTCAAAAGAGTCCATTCCACAGGGACGCCGTTATCATCGCTCCGTAATTCAGAAGCCAATGTAATACAATTCATTTTTGCGTAAACCTTTTTGTTTTTCCGGACTTGCCGGACTTGTCGGACTTATCGGACCCGGCTTCGCCATGCTCCGCCGTGGCAAGCAGAATTTTTCAGAAAAATACTTGACTTTTTGAAAAATGGTGGTAGATTAAGAAAAGAGAGACCGTTTGCAGGAGAGGTGCGACTCACGATTTGAGGCATACCTGTAACAGCGGTCTTTTATACTTTTATTCCAATGTCCATTCTGCATTACCGTAATCCTCATTGGCATTATGCCAGCTGACCAGTTTTAATGTTTTTCCATCGTACACCATTACACAGTATATACCTTCCTGCTTTTTTATTCCCGGCTTGTGCAGCACAATGCGTTTGAAACAACAGGGAGTACTGTAACCATGTTTTTGCTCCTTTCCCCTTTTCAAACTTACCACCACCCGGCAGTTTTCATTTCCCAGAGTTTCTTTGAGAAGTCTTACAGCTTTTTGAGGATCAACAAACAAATCCTTGTGATGCCGCCATAAATGCACAATTCCCTGATGGCCGTTTCCTTTCCCCAGCATAAGAGGAATATCCTGCGGCAAGCCCGCAGCTTCTGTCACCCGGCGGCAGAGTTTTGTCACCTCAAAAGGTTCTTTGGGAAATTGAGCCAGAACTTTTCCGGGGATATTTTCCCCCGACTTTCCCAGTTTATCCTTTATCACCCGGTTTACCGTTTGATAATCCGGTAAATGCTCCGGATCAAGACCGGCATTTTCAAGTTCCGATCTTGCAGCGTCTTTCATTGCATCAAAGGCTTTTTCCACTTTGTCGATTGCCGGAAGAGCAATGGCTTTTACCCCCTTCACCGCCGGGGCAACAATCAGCCCCACAGATCCAAGTTTCTGATCTCTTACAGCATTTTCCGCCTGCTTGAGTATGGAAGAACGGCTCTGTTCTGTTATGGAAGAACTGATATCAAACTCCTCAAAAAAATGCTCCGGATCAAAGGAAAAGCCGCTTTGACTTTCCACTTTCACAAGCTCTTCCGGAGTAACTTCCTGTATTTTATCCTCATGTTTTCCCGCTTCTTTGGCGGTGATCTCTTCCAGATAACAACGGCAGTTGAACTCCCAGGGCGGTGTATGGGTCTTCAAAAACGGATCATCCTTGTGAAAGATCTTCCCGTCAAGTTCCGCATGGGAAGAACGTGTTTTCCGGTCTCCACGGCAATGATACCTGACAAACGGAAAGACCTTCATGGCATCCGCATCGTGCATCCTTTTCCATTCAGCGGCAGCATGACACATGGAAGAATTCTGCCGTAAAACAAGATTCAGTCTGCCGGTGGAGGCAAGATTTTTCATCCCTGCAATTTTTGGATCATATCCTTCCCCTTTGAGAAAATCTTTCAAAATATTCCGTGCTTCCCCCAGGGAATACTCCCCACGGGAATACCCGTCGGAAATCTGCCGCAGCCCAAAAGAAACAGCCGACACTTGCTTTTACTGCACGGGTTACTTCACCAGCCATAAAAAAACCTCCTGTTTTGTAAGATAATATAGAACAGGAGGTATGACAAGAAGTGTCAGAGGAAATCATGTCAGGAGTTTTTTATTCATTTTTTTCCTTCAACTCCTCAATTTCAGACTCAAGATCGGATACGGTATCTTCAAGTTTCTCTATTCTTTCTCTCATTCCCGTCAACAGCTTTTCATATTTGTCCGTTTCATATTTCAGTATCGCCTGAATATTTTCAGGAAGACTGCGGAATAAGTCTGCCATTTCCTTCTTTTGTTTTTCATCCGCTTCAATTTTTGATTTGAGCAATGCACCGGCTCCGCGCAAAAAAGGATCTTTTTGATCAGTTTCAGTCTGCTCAAGAATCTTTTGCCATGAGAATGGATTTTTCCAACTGCGTTCAGCCATGGCTCTATCACTTTGGAATTCCAGAACTTCAG
>JAZKZE010000152.1:0-6260 GCA_045612485.1 Victivallales bacterium
GGTTCTTATTTATTTTACAACAAAACTGCTTCAACATTTTTTTCCTGCGCCCCGATGGGGCTTGAATCTCTGTTTACAATTTTTCCCGGGGTTAAAACCCCGGGCTGGGTTCTGTCGTCCCTACGGGACTTGATTTGTGACAGGAACATATATTTCTTGTACCCCGGCTTTGTTCTGTCGCCCTCCGGGACTTGATTTGTGACAAAAGCATATATTTCTTGTACCCCGGATCTGGGTTCCTGTGCCCCGGGGGGGCTTTTTTATTCTCCTCTATGATATTTCACTCATACTGTCTGGAAAATCTGACAAAATCACTTTTTCAAAATCCAATTTTCTCCCGCTCAAATATGGCGAAAATACCTGTTTTTTGAGAAATTATGGGATAGCTGTGTATAATTTTTATTTCCCGTTTTCCTGCCGGTATTCTGTAGGGGATTTTTTCATAACAAGCCGGAAATCCCTTGTAAAAAAGGATTGGGAACTGTATGCACAGATCCGGGCAAGTTCGGCAATGGTCACATTGGTGGTTTTGAGTGCGTGTGCCGCAAAATTAACCTTCTGTATGCGGATATATTCCACAGGGGTCATCCCCATATATTTCAGAAAAAAACGGTTCAATGTTCTTCTGGACATTCCCACAGAATCCGCAAGAGCATCCAGATCATACTTTTTGAAAGTCAGGGGTTCAAGAATGGAATAGAGTTTGTAACGGATATCTTTTGAAGTGTGTTTTCTGATCCTGCCCAGGTCTATGATAAAAGAATAAATGATCTTGGAAGCGGTAAAAGACGCATCCTGCGGATTCTCTTCCCCCAGAGCAAAAAGTTCTTCAAAATACGGAAGAAGTGTCCCGGAGTCCGGCAGGGAAAGGATCACTGGCAGATAGCCGGTGATCTCCCGGGTAAGGAATAAACTTTCCGGCATACCGCCGGAGAAATCAAAGAACAGCCGCTGTAAATGCCCGCCTTTTTTCACAGAAATGGTAAAATCTTTTGTAAAAGGTTCCAGCAGGATATCGCCTTTTTTCAAACTGTACTCTTTCCCGTCGTGGGAAAAAAGCCCCTCCCCCTCTGTGATATAATGAAATTTCCAGATATTGGTATTGCTTATATTCTGCTTTCTGTACGGAAAAACACCGCTGCAAAATGTACTTTTCCCGCAACTGGAGATATTGAAACAGGGGGCTTGCAGAAGGGCATCCCCATACTGATTTTCATAGGCGATCTCTACAACACCTTTGCGTTCTGTCCTTCTTGTAAGGAAAAAACTTTCTGTGGCAAGCCGTTCAGAAATATTTGTAAACTTACGGTACTTTCTTTTATGATTCTTCTTTTCCTTTGCGGAAACCGTATCGTTCTTTTTTTTCATACTTTATCCCCGGTAAACTGTTTTTCTTTTTTTACTATACTTCCCCAACTCTTTTTTGCAAATAAATCAAAAAAGATTTATGCAGAAAATGTCTGTATTTTGAAAATCTTTGTCTTTAATTTGCATCAAAAACCCCCTTTACCATATTGAAACAGAGAAAATATGGTATATAATATTCCGTAATAACAGGTACGGCATTACAGGAACAGGGTAAATAACATCATTCAGAACAGAAAGGATACAGGATGAAAAAATATCC
Organism: Victivallales bacterium; assembly: GCA_045612485.1. Classification (GTDB taxonomy): domain Bacteria; phylum Verrucomicrobiota; class Lentisphaeria; order Victivallales; family UBA1829; genus RGIG5327. The sequence goes on from JAZKZE010000152.1 coordinate 1,628, forward strand.
GTTTACGCTTATTGAACTTCTTGTGGTGATCGCAATCATCGCCATTCTTGCAAGTATGCTTCTTCCGGCATTGAGCAGGGCAAGGGAGACGGCAAGACAGGTCAACTGCCTGAACAATCTCAAACAGATCTTTGTTTACTGGTCACTTTATGCCGATGACAGTAAAGGATATGTTTACGCAACCCATTATGAAGATGCTTCTTCCGGCCGTACCTATGGACACTGGTACAGAGTCCTTGCCAAAGATGCGGCAGGTTACGCGCCCTATACATTGAAACAGGTGGATGGCAACAAGGTGAAAAGTCTCCGCTGTGATACAGTATTGAATGTATTTAACAGAAACGGTTATGACAGGATCTCCGGAACACAGCTTAGTGCTTATGCCACATACAATGTCTGTCAGAATCTGAACACCGAAGCAAACAAAGGCTTTTTTACCGGTACCAGAGATTCTAAAAAATATTTCAATCTTTTCAGCGTGAAAAATCCTTCCCACCTGCACTATTTCAACTGTGCAAAGGACTACTCCAATCAAAGGATCTACGGACACCACGGCAACAGCAGCAAGATCCCTATGCTTTTCTGCAGCGGAACGGCAAGGATGTTTGACTTCAAAAATGAAAAAAGACCTGCGGATAATTACTTTCCCCTGTTAAGATCTGCCTACGGGCCATTCTGGGAAAAACAGAAACTCAACAACAGTTACTATCCCTGCAAAGGGGATGCGTTCACAGCACGGTAAATTTTATAAAACATAGAAAAATGAAAGGAAAAAAAATGTCATTCAACCCGGTAAAGTCTGTTATCATTCTGCTTGCTTTATCTACACTCCTCCCCCTTTGGGGCAAAGAGTATTTCCTGATGGAAAAAGGCAAAGCATTGTGTGAGATCGTTATTCCCGCTAACGCTCCGGAAAATTACAAATATGCGGCAAAGGAACTTTCCGGATACCTTGCCCTCATCGGAAAAGGAAATGCCCCGGCCATTGTAAATAAGGCAACCGGCAAAGCCTATCCCATCTCCTTCAAGGAAACCAAAGATACTGCCCTGAAACAGGATGGATTCCGCATCACTGCAAATGACAAAGGACTCCTGATCGAACACAATACAAGTGTGGGAGCCTTATACGGAGCATACGGGATCCTGAAAAAATATGGCGGGATCGTGTGGCTCGTTCCCGGTAAAGACGGGGAATATTATAAAGTAAAGGAAGTGATTTCCGTTCCGGAAGGTTCTTTCATACGCAATCCCTTCCGCCGCATCCGGGCAGGCAATAATCTGGGGCTTTCCCGGGCGGGCAGAGAATGGCTCCCCCGCAATAACATGAACAATCTTACCAGCCGTCCGAACCTCAGCAAAAGTAAAGAACTTCAGGCACTGGGAGCGAAAGTAGCCGAAGGCTATCACTGCTTCACCCGGCTTCTTACAGGAGAATATGACAACTGGAAAAAAATGAATGCCAAACTGGATATTCTTTATAAGGAACACCCGGAATACTTCCCTCTGATCAACGGCAAACGCACCCATCTCAACAACGCCCGGGGGACATTCAGTGACAAGCAGCCCTGCACCACCAATAAAGATGTGCTGCGTATCATGAAGAAAAATCTGGAATACTGCATTGAAAACAGGGTCTATCCTGACGGGATCTACCTTTTCTACAATAATGACGGTACCGCCTGGTGCCAGTGCGAAAACTGTAAGAAAGTGGATTCCAAACCGGACAGGGAAAACAACTGGATGACCCACCGTTACTGGCAGCTTTATCAGGATCTCACAAAAGATATCCTGAAAAAATATCCGGATGCCATCATCATCGGCAATCCCTATCAGAACTTCCAGGAACTCCCCGAAAACAGATCCCTTATCCAAAAATCCGGCTGGATCGAACTGGGCTTCAACCGTACCTGCTGGCGGCATAATATGGATGACCCCAAATGCCTTACCAATCCCTCCTATTTGAGAAAATACCTTGCCTGGGGCTCTCTGGGCAATCCCATGACCAGCTGGGAACAGCTGACCGCGGCCGGACGGAATTTCCTTCCGGTGGAATTCACTGTCCGTGACCGCCTGAAATTCTATAAAAAGATCAACTGTGAAATGTTCCCGGAGGTGATGGCACCCTATACAAATATCAAACGCCGGCCGAAAATGACACAGGATATGTGGCTTGCCATGTGGCAGAGTATGTATTTTATTGCCGGCGCCCAGTGGGATGAAAATTTCGACTTTGACAGAGAATATGAAAAAATCAATTCCCTCTACTACGGCAAAGGCTGGGAAGGCGGCATGAAAGAATTGCGTGCTTATCTTATAAAAGTTTACAGTGAAACTTCCGGCTGTGCCGGTCATGGTCACGGCAATCCGCTGGGGAAAATGCTGACCACCCCCGGAGCAAAAGGGAAAATTATTGCCCTCTTTGACAAAGCGGAAAAAGCCGCCGCAAAAGACCCGGATAAACGGGCACTCAAACATGTGAAAAAGGACAGGGAATTTTTCAATCTCACCTGGGAAAACGCCTATAATTCCTTCATCACCAATTTCCGGGAGATCACCGCCTACCGCCGAAAAGGCAATATAAAGATCGACGGGATCATTGAGGAACAGGATTGGAAGAATGCGGACATCATTTCCAACTTCACCAATCAGAGAGGAAGTGAGAAAAACGGTAAAAAGATTTTTGTTCCCGTTCCCGATAAGGAACAGACCTTCCTGCGGATCGTCTATGAACCGGACTACATCTATTTTGCCATTGAAGCAATGGAACCCACGCCGGAAAAGATGATCACAGCAATCACAAAGAAAGACGGTCCCGTCTGGGAAGACAATACTCTGGAGATCTTCCTTTCCCACCCGGATATGGGCAACAGTTACTATCAGATGATCTACAACGCCAGAGGCGTCTGCTATGACCATATTGTTGTACCCGGAAAAGGCAATGACAAAAAGTTTGAAGCCAAAGGGGAGTTTGCAGTAAAAGTCCTGAAAGACCGCTGGGTACTGGAAGGAAGATTCCCCACCGACAATCTGGGGGAAAAATGTTTTGACGGTCAGATATGGAAACTCAATATCGAAAGAAGAAGATTCCTTTCCGACGGGACAAATATCCCCTCCAGTTTGAGTATAGGTGAAGGTAAAAGCGTTGCAGTATTCCAGAATGTGAACTTTGCAAAAGAACGCAAGATCCACCTTGCCAGTGCCGGAACAGTGGAAACAAGAGCCTTTGCCAATGGTTCCCTCAATGAACTGGAAGATGCGAAAAATAACGGCAATCTGAAAAGATGGAAAGTTATCGGCGGAAAAGCTCCGAAAAGCTGGATGTTCGGCGGTGCGGGAAAGGATTCGGAACTGGAAATGATCCTCCAGCCCGGAAGCAGCAATAACTATTATATCAGAAGTAAGAATGGTCTGGTATTCCAGCGTTACCGGGCGGTACCCACCCATGTAAAATACTCTCTCAGAGCCAAGGGGAAAGGGAAACTGTGGGTATTCTGTCTGCAGGAAACGCAGAAGAAAGGGCAGAAACGTGCAAAAGGGCTCCCGGCACATACTTTCCAAACTCTTTCCATAGATTCCAAAGACTGGCAGACCTACAAGTTTGAATATAAGACCAGTGTGCCTGATATGCACATCTTCCCCGGCTTCAAAGTTATTTCCGGAGAAGTCTTTGTGGATGACCTTATGGCTGTCCCGGCTGTTAAATAAGAAAGACGGCTGTTCCGGCATAAAATATTATGGGTGATCACAGTATTGCCCATAATATTTTTTTATTCCGGAAGAATGATTTTGCAATATCACGGCATATATCTTCCGGCAATGATATATTTTTACAGAAAACACGCTCTGAAAGCGTTTTTTCCCGTTTTTTAAACGGAATAACTATTGAAAAAAACGATTTATATAATAGATTAATAGTTACAGACATTAAATTATTTTGAATGGATTCAGAGAGGCTGACGACATGAGCAGAGAAAAAGAGATATGCAGTTTGCTGTTCGGAACGGTTGACAAGTTCCGGGATTGTTCCAACAATTTCAATGAATATCCTCCCGCCAAGATCGCCAAAGTCACACTGGGGCAGCTGCGGGCGTTGAAAGCAGTTTCCAGTCTATCCGAATCTGCCGACCAGCAGGGCATCATGCTGAAAACTCTTGCAGCAAAGATCAATCTCACCCCCGGGGCAGCAAGTATCATTGTGGATTCCCTTGTAAGAATGAAACTCCTTGACCGTATTCAGGATGAAAACGACAGAAGGGCTGTAAAGATCCGGCTTTCCCCGACAGGCAAAGAGATTTTTGAACGTCATTTCAATTATTTTATTTCCACAATGGGAGAATTGACAAAAGATATTCCGGAAGAGGAATTGGCAATCTTTGAAAAAGTCCTTTCCCGTATTCAGGACGGGATCAATGAGATCCTGGAAAAATGTCCGGCAAATATGGAGTCTGCCGCAAAGGAAAAATAAAATACGGCTGAAAATTGTACAGCTGAAAAGGGGCTGTTGCAAAAATGTTTTGCGGGGAAGACACCTTTTTGAAAAAAGGTTCTCTTCCCCGCCCCCCATCTTCCAAAAACTTTTGACGGAATTGCTTTTATCGTCACGATAAAAACAATTCCAACTTTTTTTATAAAC
>JAZKZE010000153.1:0-20277 GCA_045612485.1 Victivallales bacterium
GCTCACAATTCCTTGTGAGCGTCCGCAAGGCGATTGCCCTGCGGTTCATTCGCACATCCACTGCGCGCTCGGCGGCAACCGCCTCGCCTGGCAACCGAACATTTCTCTTTTTTCCATGATTTTATGGGACAGCTGTGAAAAATATAAAAAAAAATTTTCCTGCGGCTCTTTTGAATATTGAAAATATCGGGATCTCTGTGTAAATTATATAGAAGTTACAAGAAAAGTCATCCAACAGAATTTCAAGGAGAAGATGAAGATGGAAAAAGAAGTTGTGATCATGCCCTGTCTTGACATGCAGAACGGTCGTGTTGTCAAAGGTGTACACTTTGTGGATATTGCTGATGCCGGAGATCCGGTGGAATGTGCAAAGGCCTACTGTCAGGCAGGTGCCGATGAACTCGCTCTCCTGGATATTACCGCAACGGTGGAAAACAGAGGAACTCTTCTGGATGTAGTGAAAAGAGTTTCTGAAGTCTGTACAGTTCCCTTTACTGTGGGCGGCGGTATTTCCGATGTGAAAAGTGCCGGAGCTGTTCTTGCCGCCGGAGCCGATAAGGTATCGGTTTCCAGTGCTGCTTTCCGTAAGAAAGAGATCATTCCCGCTATGATCCGGGAATTCGGTGCCGATGCGGTCACCGTTGCCATTGATGTGGATGTGAATAAAGCTCTTCCCTCCGGATATGAAGTATATATCGACGGCGGCCGTACCGCTACCGGTAAAGATGCTCTGGAATGGGCTAAGGAAGTGGATGATATGGGCGTAAAAGTGATCCTGCCCACAAGCAAAGCCGGGGATGGAGCTAAAACCGGTTATGATCTTCCTGTGATCAAAGCCATGGCGGATGTTTGCAAGGCTTCCATCGTTGCTTCCGGCGGCGCAGGAAAAATGGAACACTTCCTGGAAGCGGTTCAGGCGGGAGCCAATGTGCTTCTTGCTGCATCCGTTTTCCATTTCCACATGATCGATATTCCAGAACTCAAGAAATATCTTGCCGCCAACGGTGTGAAGGTCAGACTTTGATCAGATGACCGTCCCCGTGAAAACGTACGGGATAAAACATTTGTCCTGATAAAAATGCTGTTGAAAGACAGCATTTTTTTTTACAGCAGGGCGAAAACGCATGAAAAGAACCAGCTCCATTTTGTCTGCAATTTTACTGTTTTCAGGTTCCCGCCCGGGCTTTTGACGCAGTGCCGGGGGTGTTACCGGTTTACCATGTGAATTATTTTTTGCTGAACTTCAACCAATATGGCTTGCTTCCGGTCATGCCACTTTTTAATTGATCCGCAGGACGGCTGGAACAGACATTGACGGAAAGGTGCCGGAATAAAGATACTGCGGAAAGCTCCTGTAAGTTTCTCATAATACCTTAACTGTTTTTCAGTTTCTCTTCCAGAGCTTTTTCAGCAGCTTTCAAACGGTCCCGCAGCTGGGCGGCACGTTCAAATTCCAAGGCTTCTGCCGCGGCAAGCATTTCTGTTTCCAGAGCTGTAATGACCTGTTGGGGATCCAGACCCTCCCAGTTGTCCAGCGGGGAGCTTTGTGTGATTTTTCCTCTGGCAATACGTTTGGTGCCGGATTTTTTATCCTCTTTCATACCGTATTGCGCATGAGGTTCGGCAATACCGAAGGCTGAACGGAAAATATCTTCACTTTTCCCTGCTTCCTTATAGGAATACTGACTTTTTGCATTGGAGGCATTTTCGCCTTCCCGGCTGATGAGTCCTAATACATCTGTGATCGTTTCCCTCTGGGATTTGACGATGGTTTTGGGGGTTATGCCGTGTTTTTCATTATATTCCTGCTGTTTTTTCCGCCGTTCCTCTGTGGTTTTTATCACAACTTTCATGCTGTCTGTGATCCGGTCGGCGTAGAAAATGACTTTTCCTTCCGCATTTCTTGCTGCACGCCCTGCCACCTGTGTGAGGGAACGGGTGGAACGCAGAAAACCTTCCTTGTCTGCATCGAGAATGGCAACAAGTTTGATTTCCGGCATATCAATGCCCTCTCTCATAAGGTTGATGCCGATGATACAGTCAAATTCCCCTTTCCGCAGTTCGGAAAGAAGTTTCACCCGTTCGATCACATCAATATCCGAATGGAGATATTTGACCTTCAAGCCCAGATCACAGAGATAATCAGACAATCTTTCCGCACTCTTCTTTGTAAGTGTGGCTACCAGTGTCCTTCCGCCGGATTCGGTACATTTGCGTATCTCTTCCATAACATCATCGATCTGATTGGAAAGGGGACGCACCTCAATGGGCGGATCAAGCAAACCTGTGGGACGTACCACCTGTTCCACAACTCTTCCTTCCGAAAGATCCAGTTCAAATTGTCCCGGTGTGGCGGAAACAAAGATCACATCACCGATAAGCTCCATAAACTCCTCAAAGGTGAGGGGGCGGTTATCCAATGCCGAAGGCAGACGGAACCCGTAATCCACCAATACCTGTTTCCTGCTGCGGTCTGCTTTATACATCGCCTGCAGCTGGGGAATGGTCACATGAGATTCATCAATGATGGTGAGAAATCCTTCGGGGTAAAAATCCAGCAGACAGTAGGGACGGGAACCGGGGGCGCGGCCGGCAAGATGCCGGGAATAGTTTTCGATGCCCTGACAGTAACCGATCTCCCGCATCATTTCCACATCATAATTGACTCTCTGGTAAAGCCGCTGGGCTTCCACAAGTTTTCCCTGTTTTTCAAAATTGTGGACACACTCTTTCATCTCCTCAAGGATATTGCCGATGGCAAGTTCGATCTTTTCCTGGGACATAATAAAGTGTTTCGGCGGAAATATGACTGCATTGGACGGGCGGGATTTGACTTTGCCCGTGATCAGTTCACACCGGGAAAGGGAATCAATGGTATCCCCCCAGAATTCCACTCTTACAAATTCCTCCCTGTGGGCAAGAAAAATATCCACCACATCCCCCCGGACCCGGAACTGGCCCCGTTCCGGAGCGGTATCGTTGCGTTCAAACTGCATCTCCACAAGTTTATGCAGCAATTCTGTGCGGGAAATATCCTGACCGGCTTTCAGTTCCACGGACATCTCCTGATAGTCTTCTCTTGCCGTCAAACCGTAAATACTGGAAACACTTGCCACCGTAAGCACATCCTGCCGCTCCAGCAATGAAACTGTCGCGGAAAGACGTAATCTTTCGATATTGTCATTGATCCCGCAGTCCTTGGCAATATAAGTATCGGTCTGGGGAATATAGGATTCCGGCAGATAATAGTCATAATAACTGATGAAATACTCTACCGCATTGGCTGGAAGAAAGGCTTTGAACTCGCTGTAAAGCTGGGCAGCAAGGGTTTTATTGTGGGAGAGGAGAAGAACCGGGCGTTTTACGGTGGCAAGAAGATTGGCAAGAGTAAAGGTCTTGCCGGAACCCGTTACCCCCAGAAGTGTCTGGAAGCGGCGTTTTTCCTTCAGCCCCTGTACCAGTTCTGCGATAGCTTTGGGCTGATCCCCGGCAGGTTTGTATTCAGAAAAAACATGAAACATCTTTTGTTCTCCTCAAAAAAATTCCGGCAGACCAGAACCTGATATGCCGGAAATACTCAAGCAAATAACGGTCTCACCGGATCTCGTTCTGCTGTGCCACAAGCTGATCCGCTCCGTAAAGTTTCCGCAGTTTTGGTTTCTCGATCTTTCCTGTGGGATTGCGGGGCACCTGGGCAAAAATGATTTTTCTGGGCCGCTGGTATCGGGGCAGACTCTGGCAGAATGTATTGACCTCTTCTTCCGTAAGAACTGCTCCTTCCTTCACCTGGATGATGGCTGCGGCGATCTCTCCCAGACGGGCGTCCGGCAGACCGATGACCGCTACATCGTTGATGGCATCATGTTTCCGCAGATAATCTTCGATCTGTACAGGATAGAGATTCTCCCCGCCGGTGATGATCACATCTTTTTTCCGGTCAACAAGATAGATGAATCCATCTTCCGATTCCTTTGCCATATCTCCGGTAAACAGCCAGCCGTCATCGGAAAGGACTTCCCGGGTGGCTTTTTCATCTTTATGGTAACGGAGCATGATTCCGGCTCCCTTGAGGGCAAGTTCCCCTACTTCTCCTCTGGGGACTTCATTGCGTTTTTCATCCACGATCCGGGTCTGCCAGCCGTAACCGGCAACTCCGATGGCTCCCACATGATCAATATTCTCCACTCCAAGATGCACTGCACCCGGCCCGATGGATTCGCTCAGTCCATAGTTTGTATCGTACAGGTGATGGGGAAATACCTTTTTCCAGCGTTTGATCAGACTGGGCGGTACAGGCTGTGCGCCGATATGCATGAGTTTCCACTGGTCAAGCTGATATTCCTCCAGTTTGATTTCGCCCCGGTCGATGGCATCCAGGATATCCTGCGCCCAGGGAACAAGGAGCCAGACGACCGTACATTTTTCCTCGGAAATTGCTCTTACGATCCATTCCGGTTTGATCCCTTTGAGAAGAACCGCTTTACCGCCCACAAGAAAACTGCCGAACCAGTGCATCTTTGCCCCGGTGTGATAGAGAGGCGGAATACAGAGGAATGTATCCTCTTTTGTCTGACCGTGATGTTTCTGTTCCACGATGGCAGCGTGCATCAGACTGCGGTGGGCGTGTACGATGGCTTTCGGGAAACCGGTGGTTCCGGAAGAAAAGTAAATGGCGGCTTCATCGTAATCGGAAAGGGGAATTGCCGGGGATTTGTCGGAACAGCAGGAAACAAGTCTGTGATAGGATTCTGCAAATGTGGGGCAGTCTTCCCCCACATAAATGAGAGTTTTCACGTCAGGGATCCTGTCACAGATCGCCTCAATTCTTCCCACAAAGGAAGAACCGAATACCAGAACCTCTGCATCGGCAAGTTCCAGACAGTATTTGATCTCATCAGATGAATAACGGAAATTGAGGGGTACTGCCATTGCCCCGCTTTTGAGTACACCGAAATAAATGGGCAGCCATTCCAGGCAGTTCATCAGAAGAATGGCAACTTTCTTGCCTTTACCGATCCCTTTGGCAAGCAGAAGATTTGCCATTCTGTTGGCTTTTTTGTCAAATTCCCCCCAGGTGATCTCTGAACGGAAGGACGTGGCAGGCAGGGACTCTATGAGGGAATACTCCTTCCAGGTGGTATGTCTGTTTTCCAGTTCCTGCGGATTGATCTCCACAAGAGCAACATCATTTTCATATTTTGCAGCATTCTGTTCAAGAATTTCGGTAATAGGCATTTCTTGCTCCCGGTTGTTGGTTTTCTGTTTTCCCGTAATATAGCACAGGGTTTACTGATTACAATACATCTTTCCCTAAAATATAACAAAAAAGACCTTTATCATGTCAAAAAAGGTTATTTATTGTTTATCAGCCTTGAAAAACTCTTTTTTCCGGGGTAAATTATTTTGTAAGAAATTTTACCATATCCATCATAAAAACATAAAGGAATATAAAATGGAGAAGTTCCGTCTTGCGATTATCGGTACTGGTGTGATGGGCAGCGGTCATGTCCGGTTCATCAGTGAATTGGAAAACTGCAGTATCACAGCTTTATGCGATACTGATCCTGCCAAACTGGAAAGACACAGAAAACTGGAAAATTGTGCTTTCTTCACTTCCGATGATGAGTTTTTCGCCAACAGTCATCTGTATGATGGTGTTCTTATTGCCACACCGCATTACGATCATGTCCCCCTTGCCATCCGTGCAGTGGAACTTGGCAAACACATCATTGTGGAAAAACCCGTTGCCGTACAGAAATCGGAAGCACAGAGACTCATCGACACATTGAAGAAACATCCGGAAGTGAAAGCTGCCGCCATGTTCTGTCTGCGTCAGATCGAAGCGCATAAAAAGATCAAACATCTTATCGACTCCGGGGAACTTGGGGAACTGCGCCGTGTCAACTGGATCATCACCAACTGGTTCCGTACCCAGTTCTATTACAATTCCGGTGCATGGCGTGCCAGCTGGAGAGGCGAAGGCGGAGGCGCATTGCTCAATCAGTGTCCTCATCAGCTTGACCTTATGCAGTGGTTTTTCGGTATGCCTTCCAAAATCACCGCCCACATGAGTTTCGGCAAGTATCACGATATCGAAGTGGAAGATGATGTGACCGCTTTCCTGGAATATCCCAACGGTGCTACCGGGGTCTTTATTACATCCACCGGGGAGTTTCCCGGGACGAACCGTCTGGAAATCACCGGGGAAAGAGGGAAAGTCGTATATGAAGACGGTAAGATTATTTTCACCCGCAATGAAACGGGAATGACAGAACACTCCCTTACCACCAGTGAAAAATTTGCCGGTCCCGCCATCTGGAATGTGGAGATCCCCGCCGCCTCTGCCAACAGTCACATGCACAGGGATATTATTGAAAACCTTGTCAATGCCGTACAGAAAGGTGACAAACTTATCGCCGGTGCGGAAGAAGGGATCAACGGTCTGGAACTTTCCAACGCCATGCTTCTTTCCCAGCTGGAAGGCCGTACCATTGAACTGCCCATAGATGCCGCTCTTTTTGACAAACATCTTCAGAAGCTGATCGACTCCTCCCGTTATCAGAAAACCGTTGCGGAAGATGTGGAAAAAGGAGATCTGGGATCTTCTTTCAGCAAGTAAGAAACAATAATTCAGGAGAATAAAAATGTTTTATACAGGTTTTGCAGATGAAGCGGCAAACAGTCTGGAAAGACAGCTGGAAGCCACAAAAGCATTGGGTTGGAAACATATCGAAGTAAGAATGATCGACCGTATCTTTCTGGGAAAAATGACGGATGAACAGTTCGATAAAGTCCTTGAAACAATGAGTAATACGGATGTTACTTTCAACTGCTACGGCAGCGGTGTCGCCAACTGGAACTGCCCCCCGCTGGATGAAGAAGCCTATCAGGCAACCAAAAAAGAGCTGCTTGTTTCCATTCCCCGTATGCAGAAACTGGGGATCAAACAGTTGCGCGGAATGAGTTTCAAAGTGGATCCCAGAGAAAGAGTGGACAGTCCCGAACAGGAAAGATTCATCTTTGACAAGGTGAATGAGCTTGTATCCATCTGCAAGGATGCGGGGATCGTTTACGGACATGAAAACTGTATGAACTACGGTGGACAGTCCTGGTTCCACGCTTGTAAACTGCTGGATCATGTGAAACATGACAACTTTATGTTCATTTTCGATACCGGTAACCCCACCTTCCTTCAGAGCCGTATGGGACTTCCTCCTTATGATGTGCAGAATGCCTGGGAATTCTATACGCATGTACGGGAACGCATCGGCTATGTCCATATCAAGGATTCTGTCACAAAACTCAATGAAGACGGCAGTGTGAAAGAACGGGAATTTACCTATGCCGGCGACGGACACGGTTTTGTGCCGGAGATCCTTACCGACCTCTTCAAACGGGGCTATGACGGTGGATTCTCCATGGAACCCCATATCCAGAGCGTGTTCCATGAAGGGGATGATACCAATGATGAAGCTCTCAAAGAACAGAGAAAATTTGAGACCTATATCGAATACGGTAAACGGTTTGAGGCACTTGTAGCTAAATGTAAAGCTGCTGCAGCTGCAAAATAAGCCGTTTTTTCAGAATAAACAGCCGCTTTGTTTCTTCGACATGAAGAGAAAAAGCGGCTTTGTTTTGGAGAAAGCGCCGGTTCCGGCTGCTGAAAAAAATTAGCGGCAGACTTGATTTTTGAAGTAGTTGTGTTATATTTATCGCAATGTGAGATGGTTAAATAGAATTGTCATCTGTAAATAATCCTGTATATTTTCTGCCGCAGGAGTTCGCATAATATGCATTATGTGAGACAAAGCAGGAGAGTATAAACTCAAAATGCAATGCCGGAAATATGGAAAAATAAAAAAAAGATATTCAAAATAAACGGAAAGGGTGTTAACAAATGTATATTATGCGACGTAAAAACTTTACTCTTATTGAATTATTGGTTGTTATTGCCATTATTGCCATCCTTGCCGGGATGCTTCTTCCAGCATTGAACAAGGCAAGGGGAACTGCAAAAAGTATGCAATGTCTGAACAATATCAAGCAGATCGGATTCGGGATCATAAACTACACTGAGTCTTATAAAGACTATTATGTCCCATACAATCTCTTCGGTCAAAGCTGGGTTTTCGGTCTTGCAGATGTGAAGAACCGTAATTACGGAACACAATGGGAGAAAACATTGCGGCTCATTGATTACCGTCTTTTCTTCTGCCCCTCTTCCAAATTCACCTATAAGGAAGGGTTGGAACTGTATGCCGGAGACAAACATGAAATGTATTCTGACTATGGTTACAACTGGTATATTCTCAACAGCAGTCTTAAATGCAAACTGGAAAGAAGCGGACATTGCAAGATCCCCAGTCAGCAGTTTGTTGCCATGGATTCCTGTTTGAAACCCGGCGTGGATACCGGAAAGGGGAATGCCACAAGTCTTGTCAATTCTTACAGTACCACAGCCGAAAGATTCCCGGACGCATTCAAACATGATGGAAAAGTGAATGCTGTTTACGCCGACGGACACGCCGGGGGAGTCAGGATCGCCAATAAATTCAAGCCTCACGGCACAATGGGAACCGGTGACAAATGGCGGCGTTCGACTTCCGACTGGAACCGTTTTTACAGTTGCAGTTTCTGATTTTATTTTCTGCCGGCAAGCGTTGGAAATCCCCCTGTTTTGTGTTCTGCGGAACAGTGGATAAGGATGGAAAAAAGCCCATGAAGGAAAAAAAATCAAAAAAAATCCTTCTTCGGGGGTTTTTTGTATTGAAATTGTAAAAAAAGTCGTGTATTTTATAGACATGGTTTTTGAGGATTTTTTCTGTTGTCCGGCAGGATGGCACCAAAGATCTTCTTTTTGAGTTGTCTCGTATAAAGGCAGCCCTTGAACAATCTACTGTGAACAAGAAAACGGAAGAGGACGTTCAATTCCGGAACAGAGAAGGGTTCTATTCTGATGATGGAACTTAAAAATGATGTGCAGAATATGCAGAATGGGCAGGCTTCCTGTGCCTGCAAATGTGGGAAAGCTCCTGTAAGCAATGCCGATTATATGGCAAGACAGGAGAATACAGAATCCAATGCAAGAAGTTATCCGAGAAAGTTTCCCTTTTCTCTGATAAAGGCAAAAGGTTCCTGGGTGGAGGATGTAGAGGGGAATAAATATCTGGATTTCCTCTGCGGTGCCGGTACACTGGCTCTGGGTCACAATGATCCGGAAGTGAATCAGGCAATGGTGGAGATGCTGACCAGCGATGCGCCTTTGCATACCCTTGACCTGATGACTCCTGTAAAGGATACTTTTGTACAGACTCTCATTTCTCTTCTTCCCCCGGGATTGAAGGAAAATGCCAAAGTGCAGTTTTGCAGTCCTTCCGGAACAGATGCAACGGATGCTGCGATCAAACTTTGCAAGACCGCTACCGGCCGTAGATCTGTGATCGCTTTCCACGGCGGTTATCACGGTATGGGACATGGTGCATTGGCACTTACCGGTAATCTGGGGGCAAAGGAAAAGGTTGCCTCCCTGATGCCGGATGTGCATTTCTTCCCTTATCCTTATTCCTACCGCTGCCCTTTCGGTCTCGGCGGGGAAATGGGGATAAAGGCTTGCTGTGAATATTTTGAACGCACTCTGAAAGATCCGGAAAGCGGGATCATTCCTCCTGCCGCCGTGATTCTTGAACCCATTCAGGGGGAAGGCGGAGTTATTCCTGCTCCTGTGGAATTTTTGCAGACAGTAAGAAGAGTTACCGAAGAACTGGGGATCCCCATGATCGTGGATGAGATCCAGTGCGGCGTGGGCAGAAGCGGAAAATTCTTTGCCTTTGAATATGCTGATATCGTACCGGATGTGATCCTGGTTTCCAAAGCCATCGGCGGAACCCAGCCCATGTCTGTGGTGGTTTACAATAAGAAACTGGATAAATGGCAGCCCGGTGCCCACGCAGGGACATTCCGCGGCAATCAGCTTGCCATGAGAGCCGGTACTGTTGTGATGAACCGGGTTTCCAAACCGGAATTTCTTGCGGAAGTCATTGAAAAAGGAGATATGATCCGGGCGAGAGTCAATGCGCTTAAGGAAAAAGTCTCCATCATCGGCGATGTCCGCGGTAAAGGTCTGATGTTCGGCTGTGAATTTGTTGATCCTGCCGGAAAGAAAGATTCTCTCGGTTCTCTGCCGGGAAGCGGTGTGATTGCCGCTAAGGTACAGCATCTCTGCTTTGAAAACCATCTTGTAATGGAACGCGGCGGCAGAAACGGTGCGGTAATGCGTTGTCTTTGTGCGTTGAACGTGACAAAAGAAGATGTGAATATCATGCTTGACACCTTTGAAAAGGTCGTGTTGAGTGTGGATAAGGAAATCGCAGGAAAATAACAGTTTTTCCGGTATATTCCAGACCCGTCAGACCTCAGTATGTCCGGCGGGTCTTGTTTTTCGGAAACAGGCAGGAAAGCAGAAAAATATGAGTACAGAATATCGGCATTTGGTTCTGACGGAAAATTCCGCAGATAAAATGGAATATAAACGCATGATCTCCCTTGCAGTGGAAAAGATCCTTGCTTCCCTGGATTCCGGGGATGCGTACAAGGGATTGACTCCGGAAAAACTCCGGGAAAGAGTTCATACGGATGAACTTCTTCCGGAAAATGGTTTGGGGTTTGATGCTGTTATGGAAGAAACTGCGGAAAAGATCCTGCCCAATTTCCTCCGGCCCTTTTCCACCTCCTACATGGCGCATTTACATAGTTCCGCCCTGTTGGAATCCATAGTGTCTGAACTGATCCTTTCCACCTTCAATCAGTCCATGGACAGCTGGGATCAGGCTCCAGTGGCAACGGAGATCGAAGTGGAGGTGATCCGGCACCTGTGTAAACTGTATGGCTACGGTGAAGGAAGTGACGGAGTGTTTACCTCCGGCGGGTCCCAGTCCAATCTTTCCGGACTTCTTCTGGCAAGAGATTGGTTCTGCAATACAAAACTGCATTGGGATGTGAAAAAGTTCGGGCTTCCTGCTTCTTACCGCAAATTCCGGCTTTATGCGTCGGAGATCTCTCATTTCTCCATGGAAAAAAGTACACACCTTATGGGGCTGGGGTATGATTGTGTGGTGAAAGTACCGGTGAATGATGCTATGCAGATGGATGTAAACATTCTGGAAAAACTTATTGAAGAAGACCTGAAGGATGGAAATCTCCCCTTCTGTATAGCGGCAACCGTGGGGACTACTGATTTCGGCAGTATTGATCCTCTGGAGAAACTGGCAGAGATCGCAAAAAAATATTCTCTCTGGCTTCATGCTGATGCGGCATACGGCAGCGGCGTGATCCTGTCGGAAAAATATGCATACAGAGTAAAAGATCTTGCGCTTTGCGATTCGATTACCGTGGACTTCCATAAAATGTTCCTTCTGCCCATTTCCTGCAGTGCGTCTCTGGTGAAGGACGGAAAGAATTTTGAATGTCTCACTCTTCATGCGGATTACCTCAACCGGGAAGAGGATGAAGAGGATGGTTATATCAATCTTGTGGATAAATCCATGCAGACCACCAGAAGGTTTGATGCGTTGAAGGTCTGGTTCTCCTTCCGGGCAAGGGGAGGCAAAGGCTGGTCACAGATCATTACAAGATTTATGGAAAATGCTCTTTACCTCTATGATAAACTGGATAAAAATCCTGATTTTGAGGTGGTTGTAAAACCGGAGATCAGTTCTGTTGTGTTCCGTGTCCTGCCCGGAGCCGGTGTTAAAGAAAGCGCGGACGATATGAATAAGAGGATCAGACGCAAACTTCTCCATGAACATGGTGTGGTCATCGGACAGACCGTCTGTAAAGGCAATGTGTGTTTGAAATTTACATTGCTCAATCCCCTGCTTACCCATGAAAAACTGGATGAACTTCTTGCTCTTATTCTTTCTCTGCGGTAAGAAAAGATTTCTTTATAACAAAAAACAGCATACGGAAAATTTTCTGTATGCTGTTTTTTGTTTCCGGCTTGAAAAAGAATTTGCAGAAGGATTATTTTTTCATATTGTTGACCGCTTCACACATCAGATGCGCTTGATTGGTAAGGAGTCCTTCCGCCCCCATTTCTTTCAACATTGCGATCTCTTCCGGTTCATCGCTGAAAAAGACATTGCTGCGCAGTCCCAGGTCCCGGATCAGGGAATAGGTCTCTTCTGTGCTGAATTTTTTGATGGGCTGGATGAAACGGCAGTTGTCAGATTCTTTGCAGAGACGGATATTGGCGGGATCGCTTCTTGTTTCCCAGCCCCGGGTGGTGCATAATTCGATATTTTTATCAATGGCGCGTACTGCTCCGATATTTTCCGGATAGATGGTAAAGTATCCATGATCGTACATGTCATATTTTTTGAAAAGACGGCAGATCTCCCGTAAAACTTTCTCAGTTTTTGCATAGACCTGAATATTCATTGCAGCCTTGTCACGGAATTTTACAAGGACTTCTTCAAATGTGGGAATCTCCATTTTTTCACAAACGGGAGCAGTTCTTCTCATTCCCTGTAAATAGTAGGAAAAATTGAATTTTCTCAATTGGGAAAGGGTATATTCTTCCGGTTTGCCTTTTCCGTTGCTGGTACGGTCGATAGTCTCATCGTGAAGAAGCACAGGAATATCATCCAATGTTCCCCGCAGGTCGAATTCGATCATATCAGCCCCGGCTTCCACGGCTTTTTCCATGGAAAGAAGAGTGTTTTCGGGAAATTCAAAGGAAGCACCCCGGTGTGCTGTGATCATAAAGTGGGAGTGATCGTTATAAAGTTCTGTAAGTGTTTTTGCCATAAGTATGCCTTTTTGTTACAGGATTTGAATTTTTTTGTAATTTATAATACATGGAAAAAGGAATTTTTCAAGTATTATTTTCCTTGAAAAAGGATTTCCTTCTTGCATTGGACTGGAAAATGTGCTAAAGTATGTATGAATCTCATCTATCAATTATAAAAAGGAGAAATGTATGAAAACAAAATCATTCTTACTGTTGGGAATGATTCTGGGATGTGCCGGACTTGCACAGGGATTCGACCTTGTGAAAGATGGTAAGGCAAATGCCCGGATCGTTGTTTCAGACAAGGCATCTTTGTCTGAAAAATTTGCTGCAAAAGAACTTTCAAAGTATGCAAAAAAAGTAACCGGAACAGCTCTTCCTGTGACAAAACAGGGAAACTTGATGCCCATCCGTTTCCAGCTCGTTCCCGAAGGAACAAAAAGCAATAAGAAACTGGATGAGGCATTAAGTAAAGTCAAATATGACGGTTTTGTGATCCTTGCTGAAAAAGATTCTATCCTTATCGCCGGAAGAAGAGGCAGAAGTCTGCTTTACGGGGTCTATCATATCATTAAGGAAAATGGTGTGATCTTTTTCCATCCCGATCCAAAAGATGAAGGGGAATATATCCCGGTAAAGAAAAGTTTTTCCGTGAAAGACGGTCTTACTGTGAAATCTCCTGTTTTCAACAGCCGCAAACTTACCCTCAATGGCGGTTCCCATAAAAATCAGCATGTTTATAACTGGTTTGTCCGTAACGGTATCCAGGTTTTTGCCAACCGTCCCTTGAATGATGTGAAGATCATGGAACTTGATCCTGTTTTCACACGGGGCGGTCACAATATGGGCAATAACCTTGTGGGAAGAGTTGCAAAAGGGGAAGATTACAAAAAGAAACGCGCCGATCTATTGAAAGCTCATCCGGAATATTTCGGCCTTGTAAAAGGAAAACGGGTCATTGCCGGGAATGAAAAGGGCGCCTGTCAGCCCTGTACCTCCAATCCGGAAACATTGAAAAGGATGCTGGAAAATATCCGTAAGGAAATTGAAATTTTCGGCGGAATGGAAAATATTTACTCCTTCTGCAATGATGACCACACCCAGTGGTGCGAATGTGAAAACTGCGGCAAACTGGATGATCCCACCGCACCGCGCTCCAATCGTCACGCAAAGAGATGGTGGCATTTTGTAAATTATATGGCAAAAAATCTTCTTTCCAAAGACAAGCCTTTGCAGAATGTGCATACTCTTGTCTATCAGACCTACCGTTTCCCGCCCAAAGGGATCAAACCCGATCCCAGAGTGCCGGTAGTCATCTGTCCCCATCAGAGATGCTATATCCATCCTCTCAATGATCCCACCTGTCCCCCCAACGCCACCACCTTCAGGAAGATGTTTGATGACTGGGCTGCCATCGGACAGAGAGCCACTACATTTGAATACCATACCCAGATGCCCGGTGCCACCCGGTATCTGCCTATGGAACGCGCCTGGGTGGAAGATTTGCGTTACTATCACAAACTGGGCATGGAAGGATATGGATTTGTCACCCGGGCTGCTTTGAGTGATTTCGGCAAGAAACGCAATACCCCCTTCAATCTTCACATGTGGATGAGTTTGTGGCAGCAGCATTATCTTACTGCCCACTTCTCCTGGAATATCAATGATGATGTGGAAAAAGTCCTGGAAAACATCAACAGCAAATATTACGGCAAAGCATGGAAATATATGAAGCCTTACCGGGAAGAGTTGACCAAAGCTCTTTATGCTCCCCAGATCCACATGGGCTACGGTACGCCTGATGCTGCGCTCGGTCAGTGTCTGGAAAGTGCCGGACTTATCCAGAGATTGCACAACTATCTGGACAATGCGGAAAAAGTGGTCAGAAATGATCCTCTTTTCCTCAAGAGAGTGCAGAGAGACCGTCTTTTCCTGAAGTTGAGCTGGGAAGATTCTCACAAGATCTATAAAATGCAGAAGCAGAAAGAGTATGTGGCGAAAAAGGCTTCCGGTATCGTGCTTGACGGGAAACTGAATGAAAAAGCATGGAAAACGGCGGAAATATCCTCCGACTTCCGGAAATATTACAAGTACGAAGAAGTTGCCGAATTGCAGACCTATGTACGGATTCTGTATGATAAGAACAATATCTACTTCGGCATTGAATGTCTGAAAGCGAAATCCGGCAAGCTCAAAGATGTGGCTGTAAAAGACGGGATCCCTGCCGCCATGAAAGGCAGTCATCTTGAGATCTTCCTTACACCGAAGAAACTCAACGGCAAATATCAGCATCTGGGACTCACGCATAACGGGAAAAAGTTTGATGCTCTCACTGCATCCGGTTCCAGCCGTGATGAAAGTATCAAAACTGATTTCCAGTTCAGGATTTCTGAAGAATCCGACCGCTGGGTTGCTGAAATCAAAGTTCCCCTCAAGAATCTGAAACTTTCCATCGGCGAAGGGGAAACCTGGAAGATCAATGTGGGAAGAGTTGCCCTTCTGGATTCCGGAAAGAGTGAGATGTCCGCCTGGGCTGGAGCTGCGTTCCACGGTTCCGATGTCCACAGAACTGTTGCTTTCGGGGAAAAAGGAGCCATGATCAAAAACGGTGACTTTGAAGATCTTACCGTCCCCCGTAAAAAATTGAGTTCCGGCAAAACCAACAGATGGAAATTTGTTTCTGCGAAAGTCCCCAAATACTGGATCTTCAATGAAAATAATTTCGGTACTGTGGAAGTGCGTAATGATAAACCCTTCTCCGGTAAAAACTATATGCGTATTATCGGAAACAACTCCTTTGTGGGACAGAGCGGAGCATGGCCCAAAGATGTGAAAGTTGTTTCTGTTACCATGAAGGTGAGGGGAAAAGGCGAACTCTTTACCCGGGTATTCGGCAAAAAGAACGAAGGTTTTATGACAAAGATCGATTCTCCCGCAAAATGGACGGAGATCAAAGGAACGATCACTCTGCCTGAACGGGCAAAAGTCATGTGGCTGCGTATTACAGGAACTCTGGATATTGATGACATCCAGTTTGCTCCTGCCGCAGATGCCGATGAAGATATGCCTACTGCGGAGAAACATTCCTGACAGGGAAAATAACTGTAAAAAAACGGAACAGGCGGTGACTTTTTTCAGAGTTGCCGCCTGTTTTTTGTGGAATGAAAAAAGATCCCTTTATAAAAGAAGTTTACATTTCTTCATCGCTGTGGGGATCAAAGTGATTTCCGGTAATAAATTCCTGCGGGGTGCATTGCCGGAATTTTTTGAAAACATGATAAAAATGTGTGATGTTTTTAAAGCCGCATTGATCTGAGATCTCTTTGATGGTAAGCTGATTCAGATGCAGAAGCATACAGGAATATCCGATACGCTTTTTCATAGCAAAGTGGGAAAAACTTTCATTCATGGTTTCTTTGAACTTTTGACAGAATGTGCTGCGGCTCATGGAACATACTTTTGCTGCTTCATCCAGAGGTATTTCACAATTCGGATTGCGGCGTATGAGTTCCAGTGCCGGAAAGATCCTTGCCTGATTGCGTTCCTCCCCGGTTGCAGGAGCATCGGAAAGATAGACTGAATTAATGTAAAAAATGATCTCATGGATAAGAAAATACTGCATGGAACGGTAGCCGGAAGGTTTATTATTTTCCAGTTCAATGATTTTTTCCACAAGGAGTAATACTTCCTTTTTTTCCTTTTCCGCAAAAGAAATTTTCCTGCGGGAAGGAGGTTTTTTCATAAAACTGTACCAGTCAAAATCAGTAAAGGGGGTGGCGTTCCCAAAAGAAAACATGGAAAAGGTGATGGAAAGAAAATGTAATTGCGGGGAGCTTATACGGAAGGCGTGAGGCTCCCAGAAATTGGAAATAAAAATATCTCCGGCAGTACCTGTAAAAGAAATATCATCAAGGAAAAATTCTGTTTCCCCGGAAAGAATGATAAAAAGCTGGGGATCAAGATGGATATCCCCAACAGGTTTATCTGTATAAAATTCCTTTTTTCTTATCCCTTCATAGAGTGTAAAAGGAGTCATGGAATCCAGTTTATGATCGAAACGGCGCAGATTTCCCAGAGATGTAACAAGTGTTTCTGTCATAAAAATATCCTTACTTATTGTTCTATCAGATAATATATCCGGAAAATCAGACAATACAAATGACTTGAATATTTATTTTGAGAATATATGTTAATTTAAGGAAAAATCAATACCGGAATGTATAAAAAATATCCGGAATGATTCTTTTCTGAAAAAATAATAAAACGGCAGACGCCGGAAAAAGAAATAAAAAGATCATCAAAGGAGAAAACATGGAAAACCGTAAATTGAAAACAGCTGTTATCGGGCTGAAAATGGGACACGCATGGGCTGTTGCCGCACATGAACTGCCCAATACTGAACTGACTATGGTCTATGATAAGGCATACAATGAAAACCCAGTGATCAAAAGAGATTATTTTGCTGAAAAAAAGATCACTGTGGCAAAAACAGAAGAAGAGATCTATAATTCCGATGTGGATATCGTGGTTGTGGCTTCCCCCGACCATTTCCATACTGAACAGGCACTGAAAGCCATGTATGCCGGAAAACATGTTGCCTGCGAAAAACCTCTTGCCCCCACAGTGGAAGAGTGTCGCAAAATCGTTGCCGCTGTAAAAGAAACCGGCAAATATTTTATGACCGGTCAGGTTTGCCGTTATGCCCCCGCATTCAAACTTGCCAAACAGCTTGTGGAAAGCGGCAGGATCGGCGAGATCGCCACTCTGGAATGTGAATATGCTCACGATTACACAAAATATCCCGGCTGGGAAAATTGGCGTACTGATCCTGCCATCGGCCGTGAAGGATTCCTCGGCGGCGGCTGTCATGCTCTTGACCTTGCCCGTTTCCTTGCAGGCGATCCGGAAGAAGTTTTCTGCTATATGAACAAGAAACATCATCCCGAATGGCCCAAACCCGACAGCGGTTTTGCTGTGGCAAGATTCCCGGAAGGCGTCATCGGAAGAATTTTTGTTTCCACCGGAGTGAAACGCCCCTATACCATGCGTACTGTCATCAATGGAACCAAAGGAACCATTATCTGCGACAATACTTCCGATACTCTCCAGATCAGTGAAGAAGGTATTTACGATACCGCCGGAAAAGTATTGTTCACCCAGATCCCTGTACTTGTTTCCAGCCATAATGTACGCTCCGAACTGGAAGATTTTGTGAAATGCATCCTTGCAGGTGAACCCTGTCCCACCAATGAGATCCAGGGCTTGAAGACCGTTGCATTTGCAGAAGCCGCCATCAAATCCAATCTTACCAATATGCCTGTAAAAGTGGATTACTCCTGCTGAAAAGTGAGGTAAGAAATGATAAAAGCAGGTTTTTACGAAGCGGATATCACGCCCGCGATCGGTATGGAAAGACCGGGTAATTACTTCAAAGTATTCATAAAAGAGATCCGGGAAGCGTTGAAAGTACGCACTACTTTCATTACTGACGGTTCTGTAAAGATCGCCATTGTGGGGATAGATACCTGCAGCGTTTCCAAAGAGATCTCTGATGCGGTCCAGGCGGAATTTCCGGGTATGACCATTCTTTTGAGCCCTTCCCATGCCCATAATGCAGGGCCTGCCGGAAGATGCAAGATCCCGGAATATTATTCTGACCTTGCCCGAAAGATTTCCATTGAAGAAAATATCTGCGGAAATCCCCATTATGTGATGCAGGTGATCACCCAGATCATTTCCTCTGTCAAAATGGCGGAGATCCGTGCGGAAGAAGTGATCCTTTCCTTTGAAAAAGGCAATGTGGAAGATGTTACATTCAACCGCGGTTTCAAGATGAAAAACGGTCACAGAGCCACTCACCCCGGCAAATGCAATCCGGATATCGTGGAACCTTTTGCCCCCATTGATACGGAAGTGGGGACAGTGGGATTCTGGCGGAAAAGCGATCAGTCTTTCCTGGGATGTATGGTCACATTCAACTGCCACGGCACCTGCTGTGCCGCCGGAGCTGTCAATGCGGACTGGCCCGGACAGACTGTCCGTACCATTAAAGCCGTTATGGGGGAACAAAGCGGCGTAACATACGTTTACGGCTGTGCCGGCGACATTACCCAGATCAACAATCTTTCCCTTTCTCCTGTGGAAGGCGGCCCTGCCATCGCAGAAAAGGTGGGGGTTTCCGTTGGGGCGGAAGCATTGAAAAATCTGATGCGTGCCAATAAAGGCGAGATCAGTACTTTGAAGGTCATTACAGATAAACTTCTGGTGAAAAGACGCAAACCTTCACAGAAAACTGTGAATCATGCCATAGAGATCCTGAAGAAAAATGATAAGGAATCCACCGAATATCTGTTTGCAAAACAGCATTTTATTGCGGCGGAAGTCGTGGCACATGAACCGGAGTTTTATATTGATGTGACCGCTATTCAGATCGGGCCGCTGGTTATCATTACTCTGCCCGGTGAAGTATTCTGCGGGGTCGGACTGGATGTGAAAAAAGATTCCAAATTCCCCTTTACCTGGGTAAGTTCCCTTGCCAATCAGGCTATCGGTTATATCCCCACTGCGGATGCCCTTGATCCTGTAACCGGCGGCGGCTACGAGACCCGCCTGACCGCAGGAACCTGTGCAGCACCGGATACAGCAGGAAATATGACCGTAAAGGCGTTGGAACTCATTGAACAGCTGACTCCGGATGCTGTTCCCACTGGTCCGCAGATCGAACCGGTTACCACAGTATGGTCCTATGGAAGCAATCTTCCTGAACTGGAATGATTTTGATGGAGAAGAAATATGTATAGAAAAATTTTATTTTGTATTCTTGGAGCAATGTGTATGTTGATGTGTGAAGAAGTCGGCGGACAGGAAAAAACGCAGTGTATCAAAGCCGGATTTTTTGAAACGGATATTACCCCGGCAATCGGCATGGAAAGACCGGGAAATTATTTCAAGGTCTTTATCCGTGAGATCCGGGAATCTCTGAAAGTACGGGCTACTTTCCTTACCGATGGTAAACTTAAAGTAGCACTGGTGGGGATCGATATCATCGGTATTCCCAGTGAAGTATCCGAACCTGTGCGTGCAGCTCTTTCCGATGTGCAGCTTCTTTTGAGTCCCTCCCATGCCCATAATGCCGGACCCGGCAGAAATGCCAAAACTCCGGATTATTATTCCCCGCTGGCAAAAAAACTTTCTGAAGAGGAAACGGTGAGAGGCGATGCCACATACCTCAAACACATGGTCAATCAGATCATTACCGCTGTGAGAATGGCGGAAATGCGTGCGGAAGAGGTGGAATTTTCCTTCGGCCGGGGTTCTGTGGAGGGCGTGACCTTCAACCGGGGATTCCGGATGAAAAACGGTCAGAGAGCCACTCATCCCGGAAAAGGAAATCCGGATATCGTGGAACCCTTTGCGCCGATTGACACGGAAGTGGGGGCAGTGGGGATCTGGAGAAAATCCGATAAATCCCTTTTGAGCTGTCTTGTGAC
>JAZKZE010000154.1:0-9074 GCA_045612485.1 Victivallales bacterium
ACAAGACTTTTCAGTAGCCCAATATACAAAACTAACGCCAGAATAATTCCAACGCCAATACGGAATGGCGTTCTGTTGTAGAACGGCACGAATGACAGAGCTGTGCCGGTTGCAACTATAATAAGAACAGCAAGTGAAAGCAGTATTTTTTTGAGAATGTTCATGCTTTATGCCCTCCGACCTGCTGATTGCGATCCTTGGCGGTCGCGCCTTCCTGTAAACTCATTGCTTTGAGAACCGCATTCTTCCCGAACTGCTTTTTAATGCGTAACAAGGCATCCTGCAACCGGCGCTCCTTGGCAAGTTCGGCTTCTTCGGCCGCTTTCTGCTTTGCCAAGGCTTCGTGATCGACAAAGAGATCTGGCTGTTCCTGGACTTCCGCAGGAACATCGTTTTCATTGAGAATGTGGTTCGCACCGATAGTGATTTTGCGGACCAGCAAGTTGGGATCTGTTACCCGATCGAAAAGCTGCATCATATGGTCGATGAAGATTTTTGCCGAGGAGGTGTGCCGGGGCAAATTGATAGAACCGTGTGCATCTTTCGGAGCTTGTCTGCCGTAAGAGTCTGTCTTTATCGGTCCTGTGTATCTCGCTCTGCGTTCCGGATCAGTCAGATTCTCCACATCATAGGCAATATTCAGCACAAGCTGATCCGTTACCAAGCGTTTCTCCACAAGATCCAACGCAAGGATATCGGTCATTTCTCGAACAACAAGGCGAGCCTTGTCGTGTTCATACGGATCTTGCAGCACTTGCCCGGAGCTGATACTGTTATTCTCCGGACGATAAGATTTGATGTCTGCGATTGTACACGGTTCCCACCCCCAAGCGTGATCAATGAGCAACTCGGCATTTATACCAAACATCCGGTAAAGCAGATCTTCATTTTTGACCGACATCCGGGCAACGTCGCCCATGGTGTACATCCCGGCTGCTTCCAGTTTACTGGCGTATCCTTTGCCGACTCGCCAGAAGTCGGTCAGAGGACGATGAGACCACATCTTTTCCCGATAGGTGAGTTCTGTGAGTTCTGCAATACGAACGCCGTCCTTATCGGCTTGAATGTGTTTCGCTTCGATATCCATAGCAATTTTGCAGAGATACATATTGCTGCCAATTCCGGCTGTGGCAGTAATACCGGTGGTTCGAAGCACATCTTGGATGAGCTTCATTGCAAAATCATGCGCCGTGAGCTTGTAGAGCTTCAGATAACTGGTCACATCTATGAAGACCTCATCGATTGAGTAAACATGGATATCGTCCGGAGACACATATTTGAGGTACACGGAATAAATTTTTGCACTTACCTCCATATACCGCACCATCCGGGGAACAGCAACCACATAGTCCAATTCCAACGACGGGTTCGCTTGGAGTTCGGGGGCACTGAAAGACTTGCCCGAAAATTGCATTTTGGGGGCTTTCTGGCGGCGGTTAGCGTTGACCGCCCGTACTCGTTGGATGACCTCAAACAACCGCGCCCTGCCGGGGATTCCGTGGGCTTTCAGCGAAGGCGAAACAGCAAGGCAGATTGTCTTCTCCGTCCGGCTCTCATCAGCAACAACCAAGTTGGTGGTCATGGGATCAAGCTGGCGATCCATGCACTCTACGGATGCATAAAAAGACTTCAAGTCAATAGCAATGTAAGTACGATCTGTCATTGCTGATCTTCCTTGATTCCCATTTTTTCGATAAGACAATTCAGGCTTTTATCGTGTTGTGCTTGACTGATTGCGCCGGTGGAAAGGAAAGTATCGAGCAGGTCTTTCTGACGGCGAAAAAGCTCCAGCTTCTTTTCAGCCGGGGATAAAGATTGCCAATTGTCAGAATTTGAATTTTTGATACTGTTCATTTTTGCTTTTACCTGTTGAAACACCTTCCACTGTAATATAACCTTTCACCGGTGATTTTTCAATAAAGTAATATAAAAAGAAAAATTTATTTTCTCTTTACCTTCTATTGGGAACAGCGTGAGTTTGAAAAAGCATTTTCCTTACTGCAAAATAACACTCTGTCCAGATCCGAATTGTCCGACTCCACAGGCATAGCCGCCAACATTCATTATGGAGATGTACTCATAAAATTCGGTGAATATTTGGACATGATGCAAGAGACTTTCCCTTGGATCAAAAAACAGACTGATGCTGATAAATTCAGGATGTCTTTTTTGCAGGATGGAGACATTGTCTTTGCAGACACAGCAGAAGATGAAACAGCCGGAAAGTGCTGTGAAATAAGGAATTGCAGAGGTATGGTGGTAATATCAGGTCTTCACACGATCCCATGTCGTCCGGAACGCAGATTTGCACCTGGATACTTGGGATATTACCTGAATTCAACAGCATTTCACGAACAACTTATCCCATTGATGCAGGGAACAAAAGTTGTATCTATATCGAAGACCGCATTGAAGAGTACCACTATTCAATACCCGTCAGATGACAAAGAGCAGCAGAAAATCGGGCAGTTTTTTAGTTGCATATATAAGGATTACGGAATGGAACGGAGACAAAATGGCGGACGCCAGCGCTACATCGTGCAGCAGTTCGTGAAGAATATTGCCGATGATACGGAACGACTGGTGTGTTTTATGTATATGCGGAATGCTTCTGACCAGGAGATCCGCAAACAGCTGAACATCACACAGGAACGGCTGGAAGCAATCAAACTCAAGCTGGCAATTGACATGAAAAATGCCGGAATCAGGATAAAGGAGGGCTGAACCGATGGAGCTTCGACCCTACCAAGCCGAAGCGGTCGAGGCTGTTTACAACCATTTGCGAACCAAAGACAACAATCCCTGTATCGTTTTGCCGACAGGTACGGGAAAGTCGGTTGTCATCGCAAAGATCGTTTCGGATGCTGTCTCTCAATGGGGCGGCAGAGCCTTGATTCTGGCGCATGTCAAAGAATTATTGGAGCAGAACGCCGGAAAAGTTAAGGCATTATGCCCGGAAATACCTATCGGCATCTTTTCTGCAGGGCTGAAAAGCCGAGATACGGACAAGCCTGTCATCGTTGCCGGTATCCAAAGTGTGTATGAGAAAGCGTGTGATCTCGAAGCATTTGACCTGATCATCGTGGATGAAGCACACCTTATCGCTCCTGACGGTGACGGGATGTACAGGACATTTCTCAAAGATATGAAGGTCATCAACCCCAAAGTCAGGGTAATCGGACTCACAGCAACGCCGTTCAGACTGAAAGGCGGACTGATCTGTCAGCCGGATAACATCTTAAATGAAGTGTGCTACGAAGCCGGACTCAAAGAGATGATCGCTCAAGGGTATCTGTCACCATTGATCTCACGTTCCGGCAGATCGGAAGCAAAACTGGATGATTTACACATCCGTGGCGGTGAATTCATCAACGCAGAGGTAGAAGCGGCGATGGACAAGGACGACCTCGTAACTTCTGCCTGCCGGGAAATCGTGGATCTCACCCGTGAACGGAAATCAGTTCTGATTTTTTGCACATCGGTGGACCACTGCAGGCACGTGGCAGAAAAAATAACTGCCTTTTCCGGCAAAGAGTGTGCAATTGTGACCGGCGACACCAGTCCCGGTGAACGGGCAGAGATCCTTACACGGTTCAAGGGAGAATTTGTTCCGGCAGACCTCTTTGGTACACCGAAACCGCAGTTAAAGTTTCTGGCGAATGTGAACGTCCTCACCACCGGCTTTGATGCCCCCAATACGGACTGCGTTGTCTTGTTGAGACCTACAAACTCCGCAGGACTGCTCATTCAGATGATCGGCAGAGGCACACGATTATCGCCCCATACCGGCAAGACCGACTGTCTGGTGCTGGACTATGGCGGCAATATTCTGCGTCACGGTCCGGTGGATATGATCCGCGTCAAAGAACCCGGTGCTGGCAAAGGCGGTGATGCCCCGGCGAAAAAGTGTCCGCAGTGTTTGGCACTCATTCATGCCGGATACGCCGCTTGCCCGGAATGTAACTATGTGTTTCCGGTCAATGAGAATAACGATAAGATGACTCACACTGCCTCCAACGCAGGAGTGATTTCAGGTCAGGTTACCCGAACCGATTACGATGTGCATGGCGTTTACTACTGCACCCACGAAAAGCGGTACGCGGAACCCGGAACGCCCCGGACAATGCGGATCGATTACTGCGTGGGATTCAACGAGTATAAATCGGAATGGGTATGCCCCGAACACACCGGATACGCCCGGAACAAGTTTGAAAAGTGGTGGAGCGAGCGTGCCGCTTTCGGCACACCAGTTCCATCCACGGCAAAAGAAGCTGTCGCTCTGGCAAATCAGGGCTTACTGGCAGAACCCACACAAATAACAGTCAAAACAGTAGCGGGCGAGAAGTTTGAACGAATCGTCAAGTGGCAGCTCAAAGACCGCCCCGTCATGCGGGAACCGGGCGATGACTCCGATGAAATCGGCGAATATCACTCAAACAGCCCCGGAGACTTGGGGGTATCTCAAGAGCCGGATTGGGACGATGAAGTCCCATTTTAACAGATAGCATTCTGTCTGCAATCCCTGTAAAAGCACATTAAAAGTCAAAACAATAATCTTTAGGAGAAATTACTATGGCAAAAGATTGCACTAAACAAATTGAGCGTTCACGAAAGCGAATCGCAAAATGCTTGAACATTCTGGAACTTGTACACGATGAGCTTGAATTTGTTTTTAAACAGAATCCGATGTGGGACGTGGACATCAAATGGCAAATCGAGGAAGCCGCCTGCAAGTTGGGCTTTTCACTGGCATCTCTTTCAAATTGGTATGGGGACGAGGAGGAATAATTATGACAAAAATCAACTGGAACATTACCGAGCAGGAACTGAAGCAGGAACTCGTGAGTAGCGATAACCGCTGGCACATCTCCAAGACCCAGAAGGGCGAAGAAGAGAGCAAATTCTTTCTGACCAATTACGATTTGCTGCTCACACCCCACGGGAGCGGACCCGATTACAAGGTCTGTTTTGAGACTTTTATCGAAAACTGCGACCAGTTTATTGAAAAAATCAAGAAAATCCAGCAGGAGGCGCGGGAGCATCTTTCCATCATGCTGGAAACTGCAAAGGAGCTTACCAATGAAGATTGAAGAAGTTATTTCTCTTGTCATGACCGAACTCAACCGGGCAGAAGATGCACACCCCGACTGGCCCGAAGATGATGTCAGAGCTGCGGCGATTGTCGCTGAAGAGAGTGGCGAGCTGGTCAAAGCTGTTCTCGATCACGAAGAAAAGAACACGTCCCGGTATGCAATTATCAACGAAGCCGTACAGACCGCTGCATCGGCAATCCGCTTCCTGAAAAACTTTGAGGAGAAAAACAATGGCTGAACTGTTTACTTACAAATTCCGTAAGATGCCCGTCCGGATCGTCCGGCTCGACAATGGTAAAAATTACTTTGTCATCCGGGATATCTGCAACATTCTCGGCTTCAGCAATCCCAACCGTATTCTGGCACAGTACACCGAAGATGTGCCGTTGTATGAGCGCATCAACACTCCCGGCGGTCTGCAGGTCGTCCGCCTTGTCCCCCGTGAAGATGTGGAACGCATACTTGCACCCAATAACGGTCGCAAGGCTCTGCTTCTGGAACGCTGGCTCAAACGTGAAATCTTTCCAAAACTGGAAGAGAGCGAGTCGGTTTATTCAGTCCTTGCAGAACATCTTGCCTTCATGCAGGAAATAATGAGCGTTCCCCTCGAAGAACAGCCCGATGTAATTTTCTGCCTCCCGGATTTGCCTGTTCGTATTGACCGGAGAAAGGTGAAAAAATAATGCAGACAGATAAGGAAATGATTATTACCGCATTGAAATTGTGGTTTCAGAAAGGCGATGTTTTTGAAATCCGTGTTCTTGATGCGGTAAGTTCCAACTGGATGCGACCTCATATGGAATCAGGATATTTCGATTATGACCATATTGCAGATGCCGCAGAGGCAATCTCGCAACTCCGGTCTTATCGGGGAGCGTATGCAACGGTAAATCCGGTTAATCCGGATCTGCTTGCCCGTGCCTGTAACCGCATCCGTGGTATTACAAGAGAACCTACGACCGCAGATTCTGACATTTTGTGCCGCCGTTGGCTCTTGATCGACTGCGATCCCAAGCGGGTGTCCGGCGTTTCCAGTTCAGATGCTGAACACGAAGCTGCAATTTCAACAGCCTGTAAAATCCGTGACGGACTCTCCGCTTCCGGTTGGTCCGACCCTATTATTCAGGACTCCGGCAATGGCGCACAGCTTATGTACCGCATTGACCTGCCAACAGCAGATAATGACCTGGTGCAACGCTGTATTGCCGGGATTGCAACAGCCAGCGATGAGTATGTCGATGTCGATTTGACCGTGTTCAACCCGGCGCGAATCTGGCGCATCCCCGGGATAATGAATTGTAAAGGAGATGACATTCCGCAACGTCCGCACCGTATGGCTCAAATTCTTTCTGTTCCCCAAAAGCGGAAGATCGTTTCGCAGGATTTGCTTGAAACTGCCGCTTCATGGAAACAGGAACAACACGCCGCATCAGCTCCGGAAGAGGTAAAAGAGGCTGATTTTGACCTTGACCGCTGGATTCAGCAGTATTGCCCGGAACTCGGTGAACCGCAGGTGTGGAAAGATGGGCGCAAGTGGGTATTTCCCATTTGCCCCTTTAACGATGCACATCGCAACCGTTCCGCTGTACTTATTCAACAGTCCAATGGGGCAATAGCATTCCGCTGTCATCACAATTCCTGTACCGGTAACGACTGGCACAAGCTCCGGGAGTTCAAAGAGCCCGGTTGCTATGACCGCGTGGCGCAAGATACCTCCGGCGTTGACCTTTCTGGAATATTGAACAGGAAACCTGCCAAAGAGGCCATTACCCCAGAGCCGGAAAAGAAAAAGGAACCTGTATTTGCTGCAATTCCGGAAAAATTGCTCAAAGTACCTGGATTTGTGACCGATTACGCAGAATACACCATGCGGACAGGACAATATCCCAACCTTGTTCTGGCATTTTGCAGTGCTTTGTCGTTTCTTTCTTTCCTTACCGGACGCAGAATCAAGGATGAACGGAACAATCGCAGTAATATTTACCTTGTCGCCTTGGCAAACAGCGGCACGGGTAAAGATCACCCCCGAAAAGTCAATATGAATGTTGCATTTCAACACGATCTGGGATGCTGTATTGCTGAATCTTTCGGTTCGGGTGAAGGTTTGGAGGATGCCATGTTTATGCATCCATCCATGTTATTTGAAATTGACGAGTTCGATACCGTGTTCAACGCCTTGAAATTTGCCAAGGACGGACGCGGCGAATCTGTTATGGAAAAACTGCTCCGCTTTTATGGAGCTTCAAACGGGATTTACAAAATGAGAAAACTTTCTATCAGAAATAATGACGGCAAAAAGACCGATGACGACCGGAAAATCATCAATCCTCATCTGGTCATCCTCGGTACAGCCATTCCGAAATACTTTTATTCCGCACTCTCCGAACGTGTGCTGGCAAACGGTCTTATTGCACGTTGCATGGTTCTTGATGCTGGCAAGCGCGGTCACGGTCGCAAGCCCTCCGCCGAAGATATCCCGGAGGAGATCAACCGTACCATTGAAATCATCAAAAAATACGGTCTGCCCGGTAATTTGACCGAAATCAATGCTGCCCCCATGGTCATTGTCGCAGATCCTGAAGCAGATGCTATGCTTACCCGCCTCAATGAAAAATACGACTGTATCTATGACCGTCACGAGGCTGAACAGCGTAACGAAGCAATGGCGTTCTGGGCTCGCTCCTTTGAAAAAGTGTGTAAACTTTCCATGTTGTATGCCGTAAGTCAGAATCCCGTCAAGCCCGTTATTTCCGTTGATGCTGTCAAGTGGGCGTCATCCTTTGTGGAATTCGTCACCGACCAGATGCTTTTTATGGTGGATAATTATTCCTACGAAAACGTCTTTGACGAAAAATGCCGCAAGGCGGTGCGATATATCAGAGAGGCCGGAGGGCGTGTTGCCCATGGAGTTCTGCTCAAAAGAATGCATGAACCCAAGGAAGTTTTCAAACAGATTATTGAAACCATGGAAGAAAACGGGACAATTACGCACGAAATCAAGGGGACTGGTCCAAGCATGACCAAATTCTACATTTTGCGCTGACAGCAACTCCCCAACAGCAATCATGATTCCCTCTGAAAAGGACAAAAAAATGGAGCACCACCTTGGGAATTAAGGAAGTAAGCCGGGAAGAAAGAATAAGAGATAAATATATAATAATAAGTTGTTTACAATTCTCTATTCTATTAATTCCCTAATTCCCACGACACGCGTTTTTCTTTATTTTTTGCCGTTTTAGCCCCCTTTACGCGTTATAGCTGTGAATTGGGGAATTGGGGAACTTTACAAAAATCAGGAAAAACATGAATTTGTATGCCAATGCTCACGATGTGCTGCCAGCACCGCTGCTCCGTGAGGTGCAGAAGCACTGGCAAGGCACTCTTTATGTACCGCCTCCGTTATGCTCAAGCTCAAATGACCGGGCGTTGAACGCCATCCGTTCAGGACTTCCGGCAAAGGAGGTCGCTGAACAATGCGGTATATCCGTCCGCAGGGTCTACCAAATCGCTCAAACCATGGGTGATGAGAACCCATACGCCACAAAACGCCCACGTTTGCCCCGTGTTGCCGCTTCGCCGGAGGTGGGATAACTACTTAAACTTCTGCGAGATGCCCCCAGAAAGGGCGTTTCTGGGCGTTTTGGCGGGCTTTAAGCCGGAGGGGCGATTATGAGGCGGCAAGGGTCGATATGTGCTTGATGATCAAATGGTTCCCCCCTATGGGGATATTTGAGAGGGCGCGCGGAAGGACTCGACATATTAAGCAGACTTGCTTGCAGCCGATAAAATAAGCATAAGTGCCACGCTCACAATGCCCCAGAAATGCCCCTGTAACGCGCGACAGCACAACACACGATGACGGTTGCCATTGGTTCGCAACTGCCGCCAGCGGGGCTGTGTTGCCCCGAAAAGCCAAACAAAAACCGAAAGGAAACCTATGAATATTTCCAATATGAAAGTATCGGACATCCGTCCGTATGA
>JAZKZE010000155.1:0-1740 GCA_045612485.1 Victivallales bacterium
GTATACCCAGAAGAAAAAACTCGAATTTTCTCACACCTTCAAAACTATTACGGAAATTGCGAAATGCCTTCCCCCTGCACTTCAACGAACATCCAGCCGACAAAAGATTTTTCAGGCAACTCTGAGCCTCTCATTTCGTTGAAAGGGAATTCGTCCTCCTCAAGTCAAACATGCAGAACATTCGGAAAACCGACCTGCAAATTCGACAGAAATAAAAAAACGGCATCTCAGACTCATCTCGAAGAGAGCACCCGAAATGCCGTCGGCATACCGCCCATGGAGATAAAAAGTCGTAAGTCGCTGACATATAGGGCGGTTTACAAAAAAGTTCCGGGACGCAGTCTATCTTGACTGGATCCCAGAGACAATATAGGTAGTAAATTCTCACGAAAATCTGCGAAAAGTTGCGTACATTGCAAGGCAGAAAACTCAGGATTATTTCTTTTTACCAATTCCGCAATTTATAAACGGCATCCATGGGAAATATGAATTGGGATTATAGTTGAGCAATCCAACTTGAACTATGTTTGTACCGTAATTAAATAAACCTGCCGAGAAAAAGCTTTGAGACTTGTTGGCATCATCAGAAATAGATTCCCAATTTACAATCCCCAATCTAACTTTATCGGCAATATTTATTCCGCAAATTTGTCCGGATGAGTCGACGGTTTCATTATATAAAATTCCCACTTGAATTCCATAATTCTTTTTACTCATACTGATAATACTGCATGATATTCCATAGTTGTTAAAGGTTCCATTTGTTAAAGAGGCTTGGATTCCGTAATTGTTCTGCAAAGAATTATTAAGCGTTGCAAACGAAACAACAGCTGATTTTTGCTGTAATGTAAAAAGCCCCAAAGACAGAATGGTATGACTGTTTTCATCTATGAGTTTATTATTGCTGTCCCCTAATCCAACATCAACTTGCAACGGAGCAAACTTCCAACCGGAAATAAGTCCTGTATCAGCAAAATCTCCGGCATAATTAATAGGAACAAGCAGTAAAAACAGCGGAACTAACAAAATCTTTTTCATTTTTCATACCCTTCGGCAATGGTGCTTTATCAGCACGACCCGGATCATTCATAAAGCTAATTTCCTTTATGTAAGAAATATATCATTACAAATGAAAAAAATCAAGGCGCCATCGAATGACATCCGCTTACCAGCTGTCGAGGGATCGGCTGCCTGTTGCGTTTTAAAGGGGCTGTAGCCGCGATTGGCGGTCAGGTCAGGTAACGAGGTTCGGTGTCGGTTCTCGAGGCACTTTCGCGGATATTCCCGCGAGGAGCGGTTGTGGTAATTCTCTATTTCGTTCTCCCGCAAGGACGGTTTCTGAAGCATCTGGGAAAATTGACTTGTGATTTGAGGAGAAACGATTCTCCGAGATCGTGTTTCGTATTGGCCGGATACCCCTGTTTTTTCATAGGTCAAGGTTCGATGCAGCGGAAAATCGGCGTTTTTCTCCAAAAATCCCCCGTGTGTTTCCGTAACTCTTTCATCTCTGTTATGTTGCGTGTAAAGGTCGGGCATAGAGGTCGGCGACCTGTACCGACAGAGAATTTTTGGAAATTCTATGCGAAACACCCCCCTTTTATCCCCCAATCCTGTCTCCACAGCGATCTCTGCCGGGAACGACAAAAAGTCGTAAGTCGCTGACGTATAGGGGGCTGTTTACAAAAAAGTTCCGGGACCCAGTCTAACTTGACTGAATCCCGGAGACAAAATAAGTGGTAC
>JAZKZE010000156.1:0-7415 GCA_045612485.1 Victivallales bacterium
TCGTTTATAAAAAAAGTTGGAATTGTTTTTATCGTGACGATAAAAGCAATTCCGTCAAAAGTTTTTGGAAGATGGGGGGCGGGGAAGAGAACCTTTTTTCAAAAAGGTGTCTTCCCCGCAAAACATTTTTGCAACAGCCCCAAAAATATGTAAAAGCAAAAAAATCCCGGAGCAAGTCCGGGATCTGAAAATACAGAATGATTCTTATTTTTTATTGTACCATTTGATGAGCATTGCACCAAGCGTAAGCCCGCCGCCGAATGCGGTAAGAAGGACATAATCCCCGTCTTTCAGCTTGCCGTCACGGTTCAATTCATCCAGACAAAGTCCGATAGAGGCAGAGGAAGTATTACCATATTTGCTGATATTGCGGAATACCCGTTCAAGGGGCAGTTCCAAACGGTTGGCAATGGCATCAATGATACGCATATTTGCCTGATGGGGAATGATCCATGCTACTTTCTCAGGTTCAACACCCGCTTCCTCCAGCGTTTCACGACAGGCTTTCACCATTCCGGAAACCGCAAGTTTGAATACGGACTGCCCATCCATTTTCACAAAATGCAGATGCTCATCCACGGTGGCATGGGTCGCAGGATTTTCACAACCGCCGCCGGGGATCTGAAGAAGGTCAGAATATTTTCCCATAGACCCAAGTTTGGAGGCAACAAAAAATTCTTTCTCTTCTTCCGCTCCGGAATCATCCCTTGCCAAAACAAGAGCACCCGCGCCATCCCCGAAAAGAATACAGGTGGAACGGTCAGTCCAGTCCGTTATGGAGGAAAGTTTTTCTGCACCCACAACAAGGGCATAGCGGTATTTTTTATGCGCCTTGAGCATGGCATTGGCAATTTCTATGGAATAAAGGAGTCCGGAACAGGCTGCAAGCACATCATAGCAGGCAGCATTATCAGCTCCCAGTTTTTTCTGAAGCATACAGGAAGTACTGGGAAGCGGTCTGTCAGGGGAAACAGTGGCAACAGAAATAAGATCCAGTTCAGAAGGCTGAATCCCCGCCATATCCAAAGCTCTTTTTGCTGCTTCCAGAGCAAGATCGGAAGTAAGCACATCTCTTTCCGCAATTCTGCGTTCGGAGATCCCGGTACGGGTACGAATCCACTCGTCGTTGGTATCAACTATTTTTTCAAGGTCAAAATTGGAAAGCACCTTCGGGGGGACATAAGAGCCTGTACCTAAAATCCTGATAGCCATTTCTCTGATCGTTCCGTCTTTACTTGTTCTCTACTTATAATACTACGGGCGAAAAACTTTTTTCACCCCCGGACATCCGGCACAGGAAAACTTTCCGCAGAACAGACAATCAAAGTCCACCGGTCTTTTCCAGCATCGGTGCCCATTTTTCCGCATAGACTTCCTTTTCCACTCCACATTCATAAATACGGTTGGAGATCTGTTCAGGAACTTTGGCAATAGCAAATTCATTGGCTACGCGGATCGCATTACGGATGGCTTTCGGTGTGGAGGATCCATGACCGATAATACATATACCGTTCAATCCCAGAAGCGGGGCTCCTCCGTATTCTTCAAAGTTACTTACCGCTTTGATCTCACGGAAAGCATCTTTGGCAAGCAAAGCTCCCGTCATCCGCAATGCATTTTTACGGAAAGCCTTGTTGATCCACTGGAAAGTTGCCATAGCAAGACTTTCCGCAGATTTCAAAAGCACATTCCCTACAAAACCATCACAAACGACTACATCGCAACCGCCCATAAAGGTATCGTGACCTTCCACGTTGCCGATAAAGTTGATCGGCATTTTGGAGAGGATCTTGAATGTGGCTTTGGTAAGTTCGTTGCCTTTGGCATCTTCCCCGCCTACGGAAAGAAGTCCGATGGTGGGATTCTTGATCCCCAGACCGTATTTTGCATACTGTTCACCCATAACTGCAAACTGTGCAAGGTTCAGGGGAGTACAATCAGTATTGCCTCCGGCATCAGCAAGGATCCATTTGCCGGTAACGTTGGGCATAATGGAACCGATACAGGGACGGTCCACACCGGGAACCATCCTCATTCTCACCTTGGAGGCGGCAACCGCCGCCCCGGTGTGACCGGGGGAAACAACACCGTCCGCCATCTTCTGGGCGACCAGAGTGGCACAGACAGTAATGGAAGAGTCTTTTTTGCTCTTGATGGCTGTTGTGGAAGGCTCCCCCATCTCCACAACAGTTTCCGCATGAACGATTTTCAGCCGGTCAGATTCCTTGACACGCATCTTTTCCATATAATAGGCAAGTTTTTCCTTATGACCGACATAAAGAATATCCACATCGGGATACATTTCCAATGCTTCAACAACTGCTTCAAGGGAAGTGGCGGGTGTATAATCCCCGCCCATGGCGTCAACTGCGATTCTCATGACCGGATAAAGTCCTTACTTGGGCTGTTCAACGGTGAGGACCTGCTGTCCTTTATACATACCGCAAGCTTTGCAGACTGTATGGGGGGCAACGGGAGCTCCGCATTCTTTGCAGAAAGTAGCCTGAACGCCTTCGTAACGGTTGTGAGCCTGACGCTGACGGCGTTTCATCTTGGATGTTTTTCTTTTGGGCATTGCCATGGTTATGTTCTCCTTATTTTAGGTTAAACTGTATCTTTTTATCCATGTGGACATTTCAGAAATTGTAAAAAAAAGTCCGCTTGGAGTGTATAATATAGCATACTTTCGATTTTTTTCAAATCTTCTTTGCTTTTTTTTCTATCTTTCCACACTTTGTGTACTTGTTTCAACAGGAAAAAACCGGAACGGCTGTTCCGGAATTTTCGCTGTCTGACATTTTTTCCGCTGATTCCGGCAGAAAATATCAGCGGGCAAGTTTTACAGCAATAAACTCATCCCGGCGGTTACCTGCATGAGCTTCTTCAGTATTGCCCTGAACTGCGGGTTTTTCTTCACCGTAGCTGAGAGTTTTGATACGGGAAGAATCGATTCCTGCGCCCACCATCATTTCCTGTGCGGCAAGAGCGCGGCGTTCACCCAATGCACGGTTATATTCATCTGTACCGCGGGAGTCGCAGTTTCCTTCGATGACCACCCCTGTTCCGGGATTGCTCTGCAAATACTGAATGACCGCATTTACCTTTGCTTCTTCATCAGGAGAAACGATGGACTGGTCGAACTTGAAGTAAAGAGGCTGGAATACCACACCGGGTATGGGGGTTCCGAATCCGTCGTAGTTATTTACCCCTGCACCATCTTTGTATGCTCCGGGATTTGCCATACCGGCAAGATCACCGGCACCGGCTCCTGCTCCGCCCCCAACTCCGCCGGTAAGATCTGCGTCACCGTAATTTCCGGCATTTGCGCCTGCATGACCT
Source organism: Victivallales bacterium (assembly GCA_045612485.1). Lineage (GTDB taxonomy): Bacteria > Verrucomicrobiota > Lentisphaeria > Victivallales > UBA1829 > RGIG5327. The sequence continues at coordinate 3,340 of JAZKZE010000156.1, forward strand.
GTATTTGCGTCAGCACCGCCCCTGATCCCTTTTCTGTAAAAAGGTTTGGCTGTTTCGTCGCCTTCAAAGTAAGCACATCCGGTTCCCAGGACCGCAACAGCTGCTGCGGTTACTGCCAACATCATCATTTTTGTCCACTTCATTTCTGTGATCCCCTTGTTTTTTGTTGTAAAAAAAGTTGTTTACTATAAAAATAATCACTTTTCTGAAAAAATCAATAGTAATTAAATTGACAGTTGCAGGAAAAGCAAGTAAATTTAAAGAAAAATGGATTTTTTTTAACAAAATCGGGTTTTCCCGTAAAATCTGGAGAAACAAAATGGCAACAAAAGAACAACTTTCCAACATCAGAAGTGACATTGACTGGAGCTCTCTCGGGTTCAGTTATATGCCTGTGCGTTCCCACATCACCTGCACTTACAAGGATGGTGCATGGGGAACTCCCGAACTGAAAACCGATCACAATGTGACCCTTTCCATTGCAGCTACCTGCCTCCACTACGGTCAGGCTGCTTTTGAAGGTCTTAAAGCATTCCGCTGCAAAGACGGTGCCGTACGCATTTTCAGACCGGATGAAAATGCAAAACGCATCAATCTTTCCGCCTCCCGTATTCTGGGACCGGAAATGCCTGTGGATCTCTTTGTGGAAATGTGCCGCAAAGTGGTGCTGGACAATATCGACTATGTTCCCCCCTACGGAAGCGGCGGATCACTCTACATCCGTCCCCTCTACATCGGAACCGACCCCCAGATCGGGGTTGCCCCCAGTGCCAGCTATCAGATGATCATTATGGTCATGCCTGTGGGCGCATACTACAAAGCCGGTCTCAAAGGCGTTCCCGCCATCACCATTGATGATTATGACCGTGCCGCCCCCCTGGGAACCGGTACCATCAAACTCGGCGGAAACTATGCTGCAAGTCTTAAGCCCCAGAAGGAAGCCAAGGCAAAAGGGTATCCTGTGCCCCTCTTCATGGACGCAAAGACCCATCAGTATATTGATGAATTCGGCACAAGCAACTTCTTCGGTATCACCAAAAAAGGTACTTATGCCACCCCCAATTCCACCTCCATTCTGGGAAGTATCACCAATAAGTCCCTCCAGCAGATCGCCAAAGATCTGGGCATGGAAGTGGAATGCCGTCCCATCCACCGTGATGAACTTGGCGACTTTGCCGAGATCGGTGCCTGCGGTACTGCCGTGGTCATCACCCCCATCTCCGAGATCAATGCCGGTGACAAGATCTATACCTTCGGTGAAGAATGCGGTCCCACCCTCAAGAAACTTTATGACCGTATGACCGGTATCCAGTACGGCGAATATCCTGACGAACACAACTGGACTGTGGAGGTCTGATATGATTTCCACCGTACTTGCTGACAAGATCAAAGCAATCGATCCGGGTCTGAAAGCTCTTGCTTCCGGCGACGGAACGATCTTCCTCTCCCCCGGTATGCAGGGCAGGATCTATTGTGCCGTGGAAGATGAACTGGTCTCCAAGCTGGATTTCCCCCTTGCAGCCAATCCCACACCGGATTTCAACAACATCGGAGGCAACTCTCTCTGGCCCGCGCCGGAGGGTGGGGCATATGCCTATAACTATCCCCACGGGGAATGGACCGTTCAGGACGGCATCAACAAGGTGAAAGCGGAAGTGGAATCCTGCACGGATTCTGCCTGCGTAATGAAAAAACACATATCTCTTCTCAATGCAAAGGGAGTAAATGTGGAACTGGATGTAAGAAGAGAAACAAAGGTCATCCCCCTTCCCGCCACAGCCGCTAAACTGGGTTTGAAAGGGACTGCCTATATCTCTTCCGACTCCTTCACCCCCACAGAGGAATACAGTACAAATGATGTTCTTCTCAATGCCTGGACTCTGGAACAGTTCCCCGGACCGGATCAGGTGACCGCTTTTGGAAAATTTGCAAAGAAAGATGCCAAAGCAAAAGAGATCATCAATGACGATTTCTACGGTGATCCTCTCTCCCGCATCACCTTTGCCGGTGATCTTTTCCTTTTTGCGCTGGGCGGGGAAGACCGTTTGCAGATCGGTGTAAAAAAGGATTGTCTGCCTGAACTTATCGGCTCCTGGGATCCCAAACGCAATATCCTCATCATCAGAAAGACCGCCATTGAAAAAGGTCAGTATGTGAATATTGCAGACAATGACCAGAAGAACGGCCCCTTCTCCACAGAAGATATTTTCAGCGTCTTCAACGGAGCTTCTCTGGGGTTCTACGAACTGGAAACCATTGCTCCCATGATCGTGAAGGACGGTAAATTCATTTCCTCCACCGTGGTATCGGAAACTTATATTTACAAAGGAAGTGCCTCCTCCATTGCCGCACTTCTGGAAAAAGAATACAACATCAACGCAAAGGAGATCATAAAATGAACAAAATCAAAACTGTATTCGGTTTCGATATGGAAACCGATATCGGCAGCTGGACTTCCGGCTACGAAGGGATGCAGCACGGTACTCCCGTCATTCTGGACATCCTGAAAAAACATGACATCAAAGCAACCTTCTTCTTCACGGCCGATGCCGCAGAAAAAAATGCCAATATCGTGCAGATGGTAAAAGAAGCCGGCCATGAAATCGGCTGTCACACCCTTTTCCACGAAACCATCGGCGATCCTCTCTTTGAGATCCCCGGTATGATCCCCCTTCTTCCTGAAGAAGTGGAACACCGTATTGAAGTATGCACCCAGCGTGTGGAAAAGATCGCCGGAGTGCATCCCACCTCCTGGCGCTGTCCCCGTCTCTGGGGTTCCACAACAGTTGTGAATGCCCTGGAAAGACTGGGCTATACTTCTGATGCAACCTATCCCATGTACTTCTACCGTGAACGCCTCACTCCCTATCATCCCTCCAAAGATGACTGGACAAAAGAAGGGGATATGAAGATCATCGAACTGCCCAACTTTGCCGACCTGTCCATGGATTCCAAAGATCAGTACGGCAGAGATATGGACCAGTGGCCTCTGTGGAGAACCGAATCTGCTGACGCAGTGATGGAACACGTGAAAGGCTATTGCTCCTTCTGTGAGAAAAAAGGTGTGGAACCCTTCCTGTGCTTCTACATGCACCCCTGGGAATTCTGGCCCATGCCTGAAGGACTCATCCACTCCGGCGAAGGTGCGGTACTTCCCGATCCCTTCATTGTGAAGAACTGCGGTCAGTATTCTGCGGAACAGTTTGACCGTCTGATCACGCTTCTCAAAGAAGCCGGAAGTGTATTCTCCACTGCCTCCGGCTGTCTGGAAGCATAAGAAGTCCTGAATATTTGCGGAATATATTTTATTCTGCATTTCAGTAAAAATCAAAACTGCTGTGTTCCATTGGTTCACAGCAGTTTTTTATGGAATTGGTAAAATAACGTTTATTGGAATCCGGCTTTTTCCAATGCTTCTTCTGTACGGAATCCCTCGTAAGTAAGCGGTATTTGTTTTTGCAGACTTTCTATTTTCACAACCGCCTGTTCCGGATCTTTTCTGATCTCCCGATGGATCGCAGAAAGCAGAAGGAGTATGTCTTTACATTTTTTTTCATTGTATTCAAATGCAATGGACATACGGTGAAGAGCCACGATTTCTCTGCTTAACAGCATAAAGGCAAAAGCAGTTGCAGCATTGGTCACGATTAAAAGAAGAATAACAAGGTAGAATTTTTTTGATTTCAGCATACCCGTCCCTTTCTGTAAACGACATAAATATAACATAACAAAATTTGTTTTGCAAACAGAAAAAACTGTTTTACATTATTTACTGTATCCGGAAAGTAAAAGAGGAAGGCAAAACCTGAAAATGGATAGCTGTCTTCTTACGCAGTATGAATCTCCATCTGCTGCCGCCATCCGGCAAAAAAAAGCCGCCCGAATGAGCGGCTGGAAATTCATGGTCACGGGTTCTTTTTCTGCCGTAAGAAATGAAATTCTGCTTCTTACTTACGGCAGCATTGAAGATTATACTCTTTCCATACTCTTTGCCGAGGGGGACTTCCCTCCCGGCATCCTTCCCCGCAAAGGGGATTCCTTCACCGTGAAGGATAGAAAACTTTATGTCATGGGGA
>JAZKZE010000157.1:0-34405 GCA_045612485.1 Victivallales bacterium
TTTTTGAAAAAATTCTTTTGTGAGATTTTTATAATGTTGCCTGTTGTAAGCAAAATGTTGAATGGGAAATAAATCAAGTTCCGGGAGATATTCTTTCTTTACGGAAAAATTTTTCATCAGGGGAATGTTAAACAGCCCCAAAGGGGCAAAGGCACTGTAAGTGCCGCAGGAACACAGCCCGGAGGATAGGGGGCTGAAAGTCCCCGTATCCCCGGGTGTAAGTACAAAATAAAAATAAGCTCTGAAAGAGCGTCAGTAGAAAAAAAACATATCTTGCTGTATTCTGCCGCCCTTTCAAGGCTTCATTTTTGGGGCAATCCACCCGGGGCTGCGTCCTCTTTCAGAGGACTTACCACCGGGCTATGTACCTGCGGGGCTTTCAGCCCCTCTTGCCCCTCCGGGGCTGTTTGAACTCTCTTACACATCCAGCGGAAGGATGAACTGCAAAGAATAATTTTACAGAAAATTACTCTCTCTCATTTTAAAAAACAGATTTTATGGGATAACTGTGAAAATATGATACAAAATACAGAAAAGAATATACAGCAATACGACACGAAAAAAGCCGTCCTGTTTTCACAGAACGGCTTTCAAAGTCGCAATAATTTACTTTTTCAAGTAAGATTAGCGGGCAAGGATGTTTCCAGCAGTACCTGTACCAACGATGTTGGTGGGAACGATTGTGCTGCCGAAGAGGTTGCCTTTGGTGGTGTCTTCAAGACCGGTGGAAGCTCCCCAGTACTGGATGTCTTTGTACCAGGTGTTACCGGTGGAAGCACGGGCAGAACCATCGACGTAGAGGATGTTACCATATTTGTCATGGTTGGATTTTTTGCTGGAACCGGCAGAACCGATATCGAATGCAAGACCGGAGTCTGCACCGTGGTTTTCATTCAGACCGGCGATGTAACCATAGGAGTAGTTACCATCGGAGGTGGCAGTAGCGGAGAAACCAACGTTTGCAGCGGTTTTACCGAAAGCTTCACCCACAGCACCTGTAGCAGCTTCATGAGCAGCGGAGGGGCAGAGGTAGACTTTTACGTCGGTAAGGAAGTTTTCCTGAACGAGAAGGTTCAGAGAGGTACCGCCGTGTGTAGCAGATCCGGAGGGACCGTACACGGGGAATTTTTCATAGAAGTCGTTAGCATACATTTTGCATGCAAGACCGATCTGTTTCAGGTTGCTGGTACAGGAAATGCGGCGTGCTTTTTCACGGGCTGCGTTCAGAGCAGGCAACAGCATTCCGGCGAGGATCGCGATGATGGCGATCACGACGAGCAGTTCGATAAGGGTGAAGCTGCGTTCTTTGCGAGATTTCATTTTTTCTCTCCTGTTTGTTTTTTTTGACTTTTTAAGTCTATTGATTTTAGCATCATATTTCTGCGTTCCTATCTGTACGGCACATCTTTTCACCGTGAAAAGACACTGTCTACAGCATTTTTGCATAAATAATCTGCTGTTCCTTGTGTATATTATATTCTTTTTTTTTCAAAAAACAATAGCGAAAAATAAAAAAATACGATTTTTTTTCGTTTTTTTACATTCCGGCTCAAATATTCCCTGAATCAATAAAAAAATACTGCTTAAAATTTGCAATATGAAAATATACCACAAATACCCGGGAACTGCTCTCCGTACCCATCCGTACCCATCCGTACTCATCCGTACCCATCCGTACTCATCCGTACCCATCCGTACTCATCCGTACTCATCCGTACCCATCCGTACTCATCCGTACTCATCCGTACCCATCCGGGCAGGCTTCCAGGCAACGCAAAGACAGCCTGTTCAATTGTGGAAGGCATCGCCGTAAGGATTGATCTCCCAGGAGGCAGGCTCATTGAAAGGTCTGGGATTGATCCCTGCCCGTTCATAATCTGTACAGGAACTTAACAGCATCATCAATGCGGTCAGACACAGTACAAGGACAATAAAGAAGGCAGAGGAAATTCCGCTTTCACTCTGCCTTGTATATTTCTTTGCAGGATTCTTCATCATACAGAAACATTTTCTCCGGAAAAAATTTTCCGGAGATCTTTTCAGAACATCTGATATTCCAGCATCTCCAACACCTGGACAGCGATCACTGCCAGAAGGATGACAAGGGTAAGGACAGACGTTGCTGTGAAAAATTTTGAACCGAACATTTTATATCTCTCCTTATATCCTCTATTCTATACTGTCTCTTACTTGATTTTTGCCGCAGGGATCACTGCACGGTCATCCTTGTTGAAGAACACATCGTCGCCTACATTGATCTCGGCAACAGCCCCTTCGACCACGTTACAGATGGAGCTTTCATCATTGACGGTTTTCACAAGGATCTTGGCAACAGGAACAACATTTTCACCCGTACCTCTGGCAATGGTCATTCTGAGACCGCTCTGCATGGGGAAATGTACGTTGTTCTTCTTTGTACCGTATTCCTGGACGATCACATAGTTTTTACCGATATTGATCTGTACGAACCCATACTCTTCGTTCACATATACCACTTTGCCCTTGACATACTGATAACATTCAGGACTGTCACTCTTCAGCTGCAATTTGGGCATGGGCTTTTTGCCGTCATCTGTAATGACCTGTTCATAATGGTCTATCTTGGCTTTCTGAGTAGCAATAGTACCGTCTCTTTTTTCAACAGTTTCATTCAGACCAACAATCTTTTTACCCTGCTGTTCGGAAAGATTTTTATACTTGCGGAGTTCACTTTGGAGTTTATTGATTTCTTTTACTTTAGCATCAACAGCATCACGCCATGCTTTCGGTGCGGCAAGAGAGTAATTTCTTTCTTTCAAGCCCAGTTTTTTGGTAATAAGGGCAATATCCCCGACGACCTGATTCTTGCTTCTTACGACCTCCCCGATCTTTCTTTTCACTTCACCGGAGGCAGCAGCAGGGTTGTTGGCAAAATCGCTGGCGGAAACTTTTGCACCCACAGTTTTTCCAACAGTTTCAAACTCTTTTCTCACACTGTCAGCATTGTTCTTGTAATTTTTTACAACTTTGCTGAAATCGCCACTCTGTGCCACATAACCGTCAACACGCATAAGAGCTTCTTTGTTGAGAGTTTTGCCGCCAAGGTCTTTTCCGGCTTTCGCCATGGACTCAGCAAGAGCATCACGCTGGATGATCACTTTTTCTGCTGCACTGTTAAGTTCTTTCAAAGCACCTTTGAAATCGGGGCCGTTTTTATGTCCCAGAGCTTCACTGGAAAGTTTATTTTTTGTATTGGTTCCGGAACCTTTATCAAGGGTCGCAGCAGTCTTATTAATGGCTTCTGCCATATTTTTCATGCCTTTTGTCAGATTTTCACGCTTGCTGTACAGCATGAACGAAAATACGCCCGCTGTAATGACCAACACCAAAATAAGGATGTTTACGATCCTGTTGAGAACTGCCATTGCTCTTCTCCCGGTTATTTTTAATATGTTATGTTATTATTTTTTCCGAAAATAATTCTTCACTTTACTCTACTATTAAAAGATGACTTTTCAAATCAAAAACAGAATTTTATTGTATTTTTTTTAAAAAAACTCCCCCGCAGAGCCTTTTTTACTCTCTTTTTCCTGTTTTCCATCTTAAAGCAGCATCTTATTTCTTTCCGATAAACATGAAGCGGATCGCTCCGAATTTCTTTATATCCAGGATCTGTCTTTCCCCGGGAAGAGATGTAATCAGTGTCCGGCTTTCCGGCAGCTCCCAGATCAACAGAGATTCTTCGCTCCATGCAAGGAAATCCCCGTTGGAAAGGATACTTTCAGCCAACTCCATAGACCGGGCATAAGGCGGATCCGCAAATATGATGTCCGGAGAAGGGGTTCCGGCAACATTCCTTATACAATCCGGAAGTTTCCCCTGAAGAATACGGATATTTTCCGGCTCTATCCCGCTGCGTCTTACCATATTGGCAACATTTTTCCTTATTACCGCAATGGAGGGAGCTGCCTCCTCCACAGAAAGCAGACTTTCCGCACCCCGGCTCACCGCTTCCAAACCCAAAGCTCCGCTTCCGGCAAAAAGATCACAGACTCTTTTACCGGAAAAATCCCCCAGTGAGTCAAACAATGCCCGTCTTGCCCGTATGGAGGTGGGTCTTACATCCATTCCCCGGGGTACTTCCAGAACCATCCCCCGGGCGATTCCGCCAGATATTTCCATTATTCATCCTTTCTTCTGACATATTTCAGAGATCATGCACTTTATAAACATAAAAACTTTTTTCCCCGGTATTTTCATTACTTGCAAGAAGTGTAAAGTTTTCCGGGTGCGCCTCCGCCCATTCCAACTCCTGCCTGCGGTTGAAAATAAGTGCAGGAGTATTGGTATTGACGATAAGAAGATTGATATTGTTTTTCTTCAGACGCTCTTTCCATTCTTCATAACTTACCGGCTCATTGCGCATCTTCTCATAAGAGGAATCAAATTCATGCACATGGGTAGATTCCTTCCCGCTTATGGGTACATACATAACTTTATTGCCTTTCATATCCTCCATATATGCATAAGCAAACACTCCCCCCACATAGTCGATATTGCTTACGATCCCCTTTTTATACGCCTCCCGCACGATCTCGAAAGAACGGTACTCCACAGGGGAAAACATCATCTTATAGAACCTTTCTTTGGCAAAGCCCCGTAAAGTCTGCTGACAGGGAAGGAAAAAAGCAAATACACACACAAGAGCAAGGGCAACCCTTTTCACCCATATATCTCTTTTGAGAAAAACAAAACACAGTACCCCGGCAAGAGCCATACCCCAGTTACAGCCCCAGGTGAGGAAATTGGTGGTATAACTTGTAAAGGGAAGAAAAAGGAAAAATACGATCCCGGCAAAGGAAATCCTGCCGGCAGCCGGTACTCTGAAAGTAAATATCTGTAACACCGGAAGAAAAAATACGCTCCAGAACATTAAAAGCAGGATCAAAGATCTGTTTTCCGCTATTCTGGGATATACAAGGATATGGATCAATACAAAAAGCAGGATACAGGGAATAAAGATTTTCAGTAATCTGCCGCATTTTTCATCCGGAAAAGCCTTTTTGCTGATCTTTTCCGAACAAAGTGAGAGAACAAGAGTCCCTGCGGCAAGCAATCCGCAGAGAGCGTACAGATATATACTTGCTTTATTGAAGCCGAAAAGCCCGCCTTCCAATATGAATGAGGGAAAATCTTTCAACCCAATGGGATTATAGACTTTTGCACTCACCCCCGGACTCAGAATGTCGATCCCGGCAAGAGAAAGTTTCTGCGGATAAAGGGGATTGCCTGTATTGATCCAGTTGCCGACAAAAAACGGCATGGCGGTAAGAACTGCCGCAAGATAAAGAAAAAACACCTTCCGCAACGGCGTTTTCCATATCCATGCCATAACAAGGGAAAAAACAAGAGTAATGACCGGACTCCACAGAAGTCCCAGAGGCTTCACCGCCGTGGAACACCCCATCAGGATTCCTGCAAAAAGCAGGAAATGAAGATCATTTCTGCGGAATCCGCCAAGCATGAAACAGAATCCGGCAAAACATAAAACACTGTTAAGCACGTCCGTATAAGCCATAAGAAGGTTCATCATAATGATCCCGGTGGCAAAAAGTATGACGGAAACAAAAAGCCCCTTATCCTTCCCGTATCCCAGCTCTTCCGCCAGAAAAATCATGCAGGCACACCCCATAACCAGACTCAACCACTGCAATGTGGCGGCAAGGGCGGCACTTTCTGCCATGGGAAGCATAAGAAAACCATACAGAAATTCCCCGAATATCGGATAATATTCAGGAAAAAGTCCGATAATGGTGATCCGGGAGAATGTTCCCGTCCGGATCCATTCCGCCGGATAATACAGGTGGTACATATAGGAATCCGTCCCGAAAGGCGGCATGCTTATTACAGGGTAAAGGCGGCTTACCGCCCATAATCCCAGAAAGCCCGCCAGAGCAGTTTCCAAAATGGTAAAAGAGCTTTTCCCGGAAGTTTCCGCAAGAAGCACATCCTGCTTTGCCGGAAGTTTTTTTGCCGCATAAATAAAAAGGAGTCCGACAAAAAGATTCCCCATAAAAACAACGTTGGAAGAGATCCATCCGGCAAGGGCTGCAAGAGCAAAGATCAAACCGCCGCAAAGAAGTGTCAGCAGGGAAGCAAAGGCAAATCTCTCATAAAAATCCTCTCTGCATACCTTCTTTGCAAGAGAAAAACTCCCGGCGGCAAGAGGCAGGATATATACGATAAAATACACAAAAAAGAGATAGTCCCACAAGGCATAGCGGAACACTTCCGGATCGGGAAAAATACTGCTCATTTCTTTCCCGTCTTTCCATTTTTATTCCTGACAGACTTCCGGACTGTGCTTTTTTTCTCCCGGAAAAGTTCCGCAGACAATTTTCCCGCAACCCCGGGCACCATAAGAAATACCTTTCCGTTATAGTACCGTTTTTCCGATTCAAACCGGAGTTTGGCTCCCTGAATCCTTGCCTGAAGACGCTTTTTGCTTTCCCCGGGAAGAGGTCTGATCTTTCCCGCATCAAAACTTACCTCCGGCACAAGTACATCATTTTTATCCTTCTTCCCGATTCCCAGACGGTAGCTGAAACCATCCGCAAGCTGAAGAGTGATCATGGAGGAAAGAGTTATATCCGCAGGTTTCAGATCAGGGAGAATATCCGTAGTCAACTGTTTGGCAAGCGTTTCAGAATAAGAAGCAAACTTTCCTGCATCCAGTATGGCATTACGGGGAAATGCCACAGACAGCGGACGGCTCGTCTGCTGACGGGTCAACGCCCAGACAGGCGAAAGAATCGTACCGGAAACAGTACTTCCTTCTTTATCCTTCTTATTTTCCCGGGCGGCTCTCATAACCAGTAATGCAGTATTCATATTCATTATGGCAAGAGGTTCCACATACGCCTGCGGCAGAGGGATACAATTTTCAAAAAGTCTTGATACAAGGAACACATGACCGTTATTCAATACATATCTCCCCTTTGCCGTAACTGTGCCGGGAGTATCTTTGGATGCAGGCGGATAATGTCCGCTTCCCAGAAGCAGTTTGAAAAGAGTTTTATTGCTGCCATCCAGCAGAACAACACTGATCCCCGGAACCGTTTTATTTTTTTCATCCTCTTTTTCTACAAGATTCAGACTGCGGAGCATCTCAGGAGTGGGATCTTCCAGTTCTTTAAGCACCTGGATCGTGGAAAGGTGATGAAGAATATCCCCCACCCTTGCGGCGGAAGCAAGACTCATTTTCCGTTCTTCTATATGCCATAACTGATCTTTTCCCATGACCAGGGTCACTTTGCTTGTTTTCCAGCTCAATACGATCTTCCGGACTGCCGCAGGATCGAATACTGCTATCTTCCCGGCTTTTCCACCTCTGAAAAAGGCTTTTCCATTTCCGTATTTTATGTTGAGGGCAACAGCGGAAAATAATGCAAGCAAAAGAAAAAATACAAACAAAAAACCCCGTTTTATCTTATCTTTCTTTTCTTTGTTCATCTGATATATTTCCTGTTCAGAATGTATTGGCCCGCTCATTTTTTTCTCCTTCTTCTGGAAAACCGGATAAAAGACCACAGCAGGGCAAGGAAAAGAACACTTGCCGGAATGACCAGTAAATTGATCAGCCGCAATACCGTATCGATCTTTGCCATATCGGTATGCAGTTTCCTGGTGATCTGCCTCAATTCCCGTTTTGCCTGTTCTATCTTCAGATCATGGGCGGCAATATCCTGCCGCTGTCCGGCAGAAAGTTTCTGTACCCCCCCGGCAAGCTCCGCAGCTTTCCGGATCAACCGGACTTTCGCCGTGGATTCCCGCAGATCCCGTTCAAGAGAAGCGATCCTTTCCTTGTAGGCAAGTTCCGCAGCAGCTTTCATCTCGTTGTACTTCGTAAGCGGTCTTGTCATAGGCAGACGACTGCGGATACGGCTGAGCCAATCCCCTTCACTGGCAAGCTGTTCCACCGCAGAAAGAAGGAAGGCTGTATTATCGTTCTGCCGCACATAACTGACTCTGCCGTAAGCATCTGCGGAACGCATTACACATATATCATTGAAAAGCATGTCACTGTCCCCGGCAAGAAAAACAAGTCCCCTGCCTTCCGAATTCTGTTTGTGGGCTTTATTTACACCGGAGGGGGAACCGCCGGGGAAGGCGGTGGGAAATCTGCCTGTAAGTTTCAACAGCAGGGGGATGGGAGTCCCGCCGGGAGTGAAATTACGGATGATGATCTCCGGCCGGTCGGCAATAAAGGCACTTACCGCCTGGGATTCCGGAGAAGTGGAAGCAAGTTCCTGTACGGCAATACCATCCACCTTTGAATAAAAAAGCGGTGCCGCAAAACAGAAGGTAAGCAGATTCAGAGGAGCTGTTACCGTATCTTTTCTGGAAAGAGCCCTGTTCTGCAATAACATTACAGCCGGATTGGTAACACTTCTTTCCACATGTGTTCTCCGGTAGGCATAAAGAATATCGGCGGCAACGATATCAGGATTATACCTTATGCCCCATTTCTGAAGCAGCACTTTCAGATCGGAGGAGATCTTTTCCGCAAAAGAATAATCCTGCCGCATTTTTACAGCAGCGTATAACGAACGGGAATCCAGAAAGATCGCTATCCTCCCCCCGTTCATCAGATACTGATCCAGAGCATAGACAGTAAAATCCCGTATGCCCGCAGGATGCACAACGATCAATGCGGCAAGGTCTTCCGGGATCTTTTTGCAATCCAGGGGAATACGCACAAGCTCGTAACTGTCCTGCAACACATTGAATACATACCATGCCGGTTCCGGCTTGAAAGATTGATCCGCAGAAAGCTGGACTGCCTTCTGCAAAGTTTTCATATCCGTTCCCAATACATTAAAGGAACTCATTACCCCGATCCGGGGTTTCTTCTCCCGCACCACATCCAGAATGGCACGGATCACACTGTATTCCAGCAGATTTTCCTGTTCCTGTGCAAGAAAAGGCACTACTGCACATTTTCCTCCGCAGGAAACAGATATTCCCAGATAGATCCTGTCCCCGGAAGCCAGTCTTACCGGTTCCACCCCTTCCGCCATTGCCGCATCTTCATCATTGGAATCCGCTTGCGGATCAAGGACTTCCAGAGAGATCAAGCCATTGGAGGCATCGGCAAGATCCCGTAAAAGCCATTCGATCCTTTCCGAATACCGTTTCACACTCTGGGGCGTTCGGGGATTTTTTCTTGAAGCATAAAGCCGTAAAGAAACCTTCTTTTTCAGGGCAGAGGCGAAAGACGCGGATTCCTTTGAAAGAGAATAGGCTTTGTCCGAACTCAGATCCACCTTGTATTTCCAGGTGCTTCCGATAATATTCACACAGACAAAAATATAGATCACAGCAAGGACGCCCTTCAGAAATCTTCTGCCCGCCCGCAAAGTGGAACGTTCCGCCAAAGCTCCCGGCGCAAAAATATTGCCGGTACCGGAGGAGGCAAACTGTAAAGTAAGCACACACAGCTCCAGAAAAAGAAATACGGAAGAAAGAGCATAGATCACATCGGCAGTATTCAGCACCCCCCGCTGGAATGTCTGGTAATGGGGCAGGAAGGAGGCAAAGGCAAGAGTATTCATCAGCCATTCAGGAGCATGAGACACAAGGGCATCCGTAACAGCATTCATCCCGGAAATCAGAAAAAAGGAACAGATCACCAGTGAAAGGAGAAATCCCGCTGTCTGGCTTTTGGAAAGCGCAGAAGCAAAACAGGATGCCGCAAGATATACCGCTCCCAGAAGCAATGCCCCCAGATACCCGCAAAGAATGGCTCCCGTATCCGGTTCCCCCAGATAAAGTGCCGTCAGAGGGACGGGCAGCGTAAGGAGAAGGGCAACCGCAAGAAGAGTAAGCGCGGCGAGGAATTTTCCAAATGCCAAAGCCCGTGTTTCCGCAGGAAAGGAGAGAGAAAGTTCAAAAACCCCTGTTCTGCGTTCTTCCGACCATAAGGGCATCCCCAGTGCCGGAACAAGAAAAAGGAAAAGAAAGGGGAACCAGCCGAAAAACGGGGAAAGATCCGCCTGACCGCCGGAAAAGATCCCGCTTACCACAAAGGAAAGAAAAGCGGAAAGTTCCAGAAAGATGATGAGAAAAACCCATGCAGCGGGGGAAGATACCTGACTGAATATCTCCTTTTTCCATACCGTCATTACTGTATAAAAACCGTTTTTCATATTTTTCCTTCCCTTCAGTCCCTTGCCTTTGTTTCATCTGTGACTGCTCCGGAAAGCCGGGCAAAAACATCATCCAGTGCCGCTTCTTTCGTTTTAAGGGAAAGAATATGCCAATTTCTGTTCACGGCAAAATCAATAAACTCTTTTTCCGCTGCGGTACTGCCGGTGGCAGACCGGAAAGAAACCGTAAGAAGTCCTTCCGGAGAGTGTTCCAGTGAAAGAATACAGAGGGTACCCATCTCTTTCAGAAGTTTTTCCGCCTCATCCTTTTCAAGGTCTGCCGGAAGCTGTACGACCCCTTCCACAGTAAATTTATCAGGGGCGGATCTTCTGAATTCAGGTACACTGCCGTCAAAAACTTTCTTTCCGCAGCAGATCGTAAGCACTCTGTCGCAGACAGCATCGATCTCCTCAAGAATATGTGTGGAAACGATCACAGCACTGCTGCTGCTCAAATTCCGGATCAGCTTCCGGATCTCCCGTTTCTGATTGGGATCAAGTCCGTCGGTAGGTTCATCCAGTACAAGAGCCGCCGGTCTGTGCATGATCGCCTGTGCCAGACACACCCGGCGGCGGAAACCTTTTGACAACGATTCCGCTTCCTCATGCAGAACACTTTTCAGATCACACTCTTCCGTCACTCTCTCCAGTGCTGTTTTCAGTGCTTTCCCGTGCAGATTTCTCATACCGCCGCAGTATTTGAGAAACCCTTCCACCGTCATGGTTCCGGAAAGAGGTGCATTTTCGGGCAGGTATCCCAGGAAAGATTTTGTTTCCACAGGAAACTCCACCACATCCAGATCACGGATAAAGGCTCTGCCGGAAGAGGGCGGGATGATCCCGCAGAGCATACGCATAGTGGTGGTTTTACCGGCACCGTTGGGACCGATAAACCCCAGCACACAGTTTTCTTCAAGAGCAAAGCTCAAATGATCCACGCAAAGTTTATTGCCGTAGGATTTTGTAAGTTCTTCCGCCCGGATCACATCCATTATACTGCTCCTTCACTGTCAGCGGGAATCTTTGGCGATTTCCCGTTCGCTGAAAAATGCCATTGCCCAGAAAGTCCAGAACCCGATGTAAAAAACCACATACACAAGAGACCACAACAGATAATTTACCGGGATCATCTGTCGGCTTGCGATGGCATCTGCCATCCAGAAATACTGCCAGTTGGGCAGAATGGCACGGATGAAGAGTGCAATAAATCCGGTAAAGGAATCCATAGGATCGATCCAGGTATTTACCAGATATTTGGACATAAGTCCCACAACAAAAATCACGGAACAGACTGTAAGATTGGAAACCAGTTCCAGTCTTGTTGCCAGTGCAGTGGCAATAGATCCCATTGTCCACGCCGCGGGAAACAGCAGAAGAAGAGCAGGAATAAGGTGGCGCGCTTCAATAAATTCCTCCGGATCGATCTCTGCGGCAGAGTGGAATCCGCTCATTCTTACCGCATAAAGAATGGCAGCCATGACCGGGATGATGACCACAAGTGCCAGAATAGCATTGGAAGTAAAGGCTTTCTGACGGAAATAGTTTACTGCCCCCCCGTAAAGTGTTGCAACGGCGATCCCTGCAAAATAGACCGCCATGGGCATATATTCCAGCCGGAACTGATCCTTGGCAATAAGTACACTGATCAGAGTAGAAGCATTGCACAGCAGAACAAATACCGTTACGGAGAAAAGGATCCCCAGGATCTTGGAAAGGACGAAGGCTCCTCTGGTAACAGGTTTGGACATAAGAAGAAGTACGGTACCATTTTTCATCTCCCGGCTGATGGTATGTGCCGAACAGATCACCACGACCACAAGAGAAAAGACCAGAGTGGTAGCCATGGCACTGTCTATCACAAATTTCAGCTGCTCACGGAAAACAAAAAGTGCCGCCGTGGGAAAAAGCCCGATCAATACCATGGCACTGATGAGCATGAGGAAATAAATGGGTTCGCGGATACATTCGATAAATGCGTTCCGGGACAGTTTATAGATCGTCAACATATATTCACCTTTTATTTTTTGTTTGCACTTTTCTTATTTTCTTTTTTCACTTCAACAGCTTTTTTATCTGCCTTCACTACTTTCGCTTCTTTTTTCACTTCAACAGCTTTTTTATCTGCCTTTACTACTTTCGCTTCTTTCTTTACTTCTACAGCCTTTTCTTTTTTCACTTCTTGCTTCGCGTCGACAGCCTTTTCTTTTTTCACTTCTTGCTTCGCGTCGACAGCTTTTCCTTTTTTCACTTCTTGCTTCGCGTCGACAGCTTTTCCTTTTTTCGCTTCTTTCTTCGCTTCTACAGCCTTTTTATCTGCCTTGACTGCCTTCGCTTCTTTCTTCGCTTCTACAGCTTTCTTATCTGCCTTGACCGCCTTCACTTCTTTCTTCGCTTCTACAGCTTTTTTATCTTTTTTCGCTTCCTTCTTTATTTCCGGGGCCTTTTCAGACTTCCGGACAGCTTTTTTCAAACTTCTGAAAGGTTCTGTAATATTCTTTTTCATCGCCTCAAGATACATTTCCTGCATATCCCAGATGGAAAGAAGGTTGCCCAGGATCAGGGCATTGAATTTCCAGTTGCCGGAAACGATATTTACCGCAGGCCGGTCGGGGGCGGAAAGAGGCCGGAATTTTCCGGGAACGATCAATTCATCCCCTAAAACAATGATCCTTTCCGGAGCAAGAAGGGTAATAAATTTTCCCAGATCTTTTTCTGCAATGGAGATAATATTTTCTTTCTTTGCAGGAATAAACCATATCTTCCCTTTCCTGTCCCCTGCGGCAGGAATCAGGATACAGGGTACTTTCTTCTCCTTTCCCGCAATAGCGGCAAGAATGGCACAGCTCTGGTAGTTCGCTGTGATAAGAAGATCTTTCACTTCTTTCTTCTTTTTGTTTCTGAACGACTCAAAATGAGCTTTTTTTGCCGCTTCATCCATCGTTGAAAGAGATTGTCCCTCGTACCCGCATACAGAAAGAATACCTGTAAAAGCAAGAAACATGAAAAAATGACTTGATTTCATACTTTTCCGTCCTATATTTTAAAGTGTTGAAAATTTCTCACCATATATTTTACGCCATAAAGTGCGGAAAAGCAAATCGAAAGTTGTAATAATGGCAAATGTTTTTCTGAAAGATACGGAAAAAACCCCGAAAGGGGCTGTTTTTTTAAGCGGCAACGGCACAAATGCGGAAAAACTTCTGGAACAGAGTCTCCGGAACAGCAGCAGTTCCCACCCCTCCTGGGAACCGGTGGTACTTGTTACAGACCGTCCCAAAACAAGCAGAGCAAAAGAGCTGGGAAAAAAGTTCGGCCTTCCTGTTGCAGAAGCCGGGATCTATGATTTCTACAGAGCAAGGGGGCTGGAAAAAGTTTCCCTTGCAACAGAAAAAGCAAGACAGGTCAGGGAAGAGTGGACAAATCTTCTGCGGGAGAAACTTTCTCCCTATGAAATCGATTTCGGACTTCTTGCCGGATTTGTCCCCCTCTGCAACATTGTCCGGGACTTCCCCTGTCTCAATGTCCATCCGGGAGATCTGACTTACGAGGAAAACAATCAGAGGATCTTTGCCGGACTGCACAGCGTGGGCGTGGAACTTGCCATGCTTAAAGGCGGAGGATTCCTCCGAAGCAGTGTGATCCTTGTCCAGCCATTCTCCGGAGCCGGGGGCGGTATGGATTCCGGACATATTCTGGGAATTTCCGGCAGGGTACCCGTAGATTATGAAGGCCACAGTGTGGAAGAATTACAGAAGATCTTTAATGAAAGAAAAGGGCCGCATCAGCATGGGTTGCATCATGACCTGCTTTTTGATCTTGCAGAAAAAAATCAGACAAGATTGAAGGAAAAAGGCGACTGGACCGTCTATCCGGCAGTAACGGATGATTTTGCAAGAGGATGTTTCGCGGAAGATGATGACGGCGGACTCCTGTACAGAAAAGATCCTTCGGAAGAGTACCGGAAAATACGCACAATAGAATACACGGAAAACGGCAGTACAGTCATTCTGCCGTAAAGGAAAATTTATGAATATCCCAGCAGAAACAAGTTCCGTTATGAAAAAACTTTCCTCCTGCAATTTTGATCAGGAAGATACCCTGGAATTTATGAAGGAAACAGCTCTTTGCGCCGGACGTCTTGCAGAAAGTATCCGGGCAAACTCCGCCCTCTACACTGTGGAAGAGAAAGATACTGCATTCGATCTTGTCACCACAGCCGATAAGGAGGTGGAAAAACTCATTTTCAGCCGTATCATGCAGAAATATCCCTTCCACAGTATTCTCGGGGAGGAAAGCGGTCTTTGCGGAAAAGCAAGTCCTTTCCAGTGGGTCATCGACCCCATTGACGGCACAACCTCCTTTGTCCATGAATCCCCCAATTACAGTATTTCCATAGCGTTGCAGTATGAGGGAACCGGGATCGCCGGAGTCGTTTATGCGCCTTTTTTTGATGAATTGTTCTACGGATCGCTCAATAATGGTGCATACTGCAACGGAAGGAAGATCCATGTAACAGACCATGCAAAACTTTCAGAAAGTCTTGTAGCAACAGGCTTTGCCTGTCTGAGAGCAAAATGGCAGGATAACAATCTTCCTTACTTCAACAGGATCGCCCCCCTTGTCAGGGATATACGCCGTTACGGTTCTGCCGCCATTGATTTCTGCTGGGTTGCCTGCGGCAGACTGGATGCTTACTGGGAACTCAATTTACAGAAATATGACTATGCGGCAGGAGAAGTCATTCTGCGGGAAGCCGGAGGCTCCTGTACAGATCTTTTCGGAGGAAATGATACAGAACACAAAGGGAATCTTGCAAGCAACCGTCTTCTGGGGGAAGTGCTTCTGCCCTTCTTTGCCGACTACAAGGCAACAAGAAAATAATACAATCTTTCAACGATAAAGGATATAAATATGAAAAAAGCACATTTCCTCCTTTCCGTTACCGGAGTCTTTTCTTTCCTTCTTCTTCCCTTTTCCCTTGTTGCGGAAATGAATTTCAAAAGCAGTTTTGACTGGAAGAGCGGTAATGTCAAATCTATCGGTAAAGAAATAAAATTTGTCCAATGTGAATTTACCTCCCCCCGCCTCATCAAATGTGCCGCAGTAAGGATCGATCTATCCTCTCCTGCGGTACGTTTCAAAGTCACTCCCCGTTCCGGAAAATGGGGTGAAAAAATGCCGGATTTCCCTCAATATACCATCCGTACAGACAGGAAGACCTGCCGTAAATTCATGGAGGAAAGTGTAAAAAAAGGCGAAAACATGGTCGTTGCGGTCAACAGTTCCCCCTGGTCCCCCTGGCAGCCCCCCTGGAATCATCCCTATGCCGACCGTACCGGCCTTATCATTTCCGACGGAATACTTGTATCCCCCGTTTTCAGAAGTTATCCCTCTTTTGCCGTGGATAAAAAAGGAAAATGTTTCTTCAAAATATTCAGGGAAAAAGATGATCTTTCCCGAATCCGTCATGCGGTCTCCGGCTTCGGCTATGTACTGAAAAACGGCAAGGTATCCGGCAAAGACAATGGCAGACTTGCCCCCCGTACAGGTTACGGCTTATCCTCCTGCGGAAAATATCTTATTCTTTTTGTCTGTGACGGCAGACAGAAGGAGTACAGTATGGGATGTTCCACCTATGAAACCGGGGAATTTCTCCAATATTTCGGCTCTTCAGAAGGCCTGAACATGGATGGAGGCGGTTCCACCACCCTTCTTGTCCGTGACGGAAAAAATATCCTCAAACTCAATTCCCACCGTTCCGGTTCCGAACGCAGTGTAGGCGGAGCCATGGGGATCCTTATAGGAGAGAAAAAGTAAACTGCTGCCGCTTCCCCCTTTCTGCGTTACACCATATTCCGGCATAAAAAAAGGAAATTCTGTTATCTTCTACAATAATAACAGGTTTTATATCCTTTTTTTATAATTTTTTCACAAAAAGCATTTGAAAAAAATATAAAGAAAGGGTACATTTTTCCCGGATTATTTATTTTCAATAATTAACGCTGGAATATACCAGACAGAAAGGGTGGAAAAATGTTGTCAGAAGAATTAACGGAAGTCAGCGCATACAGCTACACCGGAAACTGGACTCAGGAAGAAGAAACATTTACCGTATCAAGAGCGGAAGCTGCGGGAGATTATGTTCTTACAAGCGCATTTCCCCAACTGGAATACATGTATGGATGTGTTGCGACCTCTATGGGGATGCTCCTTGCCTACTATGATCTTTACGGCTATACCGTCAACGGTCAGACTTATAAATTCAACAATCTGATCGAAGGTACAGTTTCCGTTAATTCCAGAGGCAGTGACGGCGGCAGCATCTACGACATGAAAGATCCCTCTCTGCTGGCAACCTTCACGGCTTCATCCGGATATGTTTCCCGTTTTTATGGAACAGATCCCGATGATGAACTGGAATATACCTTCATTGACGGCGATCCTTCCAAAGGTTTGAATGTCAGTGCATGGGATTGTCTTGCCGACTATCTGGGAACAGGACAGTACTGGCGGGGAAATGATGATCTTTCCACAAAAAACTATATCACATCTCTGCAAAGTGTTAGCAATTCGACCCAGACCGAAAAAAACGGAAATATCACCATTCCCATCAAATACGGAGATTCCCGCTACGGACTTTCCCTTTATGTGGAATCCCAGGGCTACTCTCTGGACCCGGAAGCAACAAGCTCTTTCAGTATCAGCAACTTTTCCTTTGAAAAATTCAAGCAGGAAATCGATGCAGGCCGTCCCGTTCTTCTTTCCATGCAGTCCGGGGGCAACGGTCACATGGTGATCGCTTACGGTTACAATGCCGATACACAGGAAGTGATCTTTGATGATACATACCGTACAAACTGCCGGATGAAATGGGATGGAACATACGAATACAGCAACGATACTTACCGTCTCAACGGTGTCACTACTGTCGTTCTGGATACCTCTACTGCCGACAGCGGCAACGGTGGCGGCGGTGGTGGCGGCGGTGGAGAAGACGATCCGCCCGAAGAAAAAGATCTCTGGTATGACAATCTGGATGAAGCCCTTGCCGCAGCAAGGGAACTGGGAGTTCCCATACTCGTATACTACGGCAACCGCGAAACATGCGGTTACTGTAAATTGCTTGAGGATGAAGTTTTTGCTTCTGAAGAGTTTCTTGCCTATGCGGAGTCCTCTTCCGTCATCCTTCTGGATAACGTGAAAGTTCCCGGACTTACCTATTCAGGGACTCCGGCATGTTTTCTTATTGACGCAGATCAGGAGATAATATCAAAAAAGATCGGCTATGGAAGCGGCTGGATGAACTGGTTCACCCAGTATGTGGATCTGGTCGAACCGGAGGAAGATTCCATCGACCTTACTGCAAAAGATATTCAGCTTACCGATAGCTCCAATGCCGTTGTTTCCCTTGAAAACCTTCCGGCTGACAAACCTCTTTACCTCTCTTTTGATGTGGTCAACAAAGGCAAACTTGCAACCGGAAGTTCCTTTACTGTCACAGTGAAACTGGATGATAAAGTCGTTTCCGAAAAAGTGATCACTTCCCTCGAAGGGGAAGGAACTTCTTCCGTTTCCGGCTTGAGTCTGGGTTCGGTTTCTTCCGGAAAACATACACTGAGCGTTGTTGTGGACAGTAAGAACGCCATTAAAGAATCCGATGAGGACAATAATATAATCACAAAGGCTTTTACGGCGGAAGAAAAAGAAGATATTGATGATGACGCTACAGTGGATTCAACGCTCTATGTGGAAGGAGTTGTTTCTTCAGGTCTGCGTGTGATCGACGGCGGAAAGCTCTATGTAAGAAATGGTGGAACCGTTAAAAATACGGTCGCGGAAGGCGGAGAGATCGTTGTTTCCAGACGGGGTTTTGCCGATTCTGTAACACTCACAGACAGCGGAATACTTACGGTGAGCAACGGTGGATCAGCCGCAAGAGTTACAGTCGTTTCCGGCGGTAGTGTTTCCGTAAGTTCCGGAGCAACCGTAAGCGGGCTTACTGTATCAAACGGAGGAAATGTTACCCTCCATTCCGGAAGTATTGCCGGCGGAACCATTCAGATCGACGGATCGGGAAATATATCTGCGGAAGATGGTGCGGTTATCCGGTTTGATATTTCCAACAGAAATTCCTCACAGGTCTTTATCAACGATCTTTCCCGGATCACCGGAAATGCCGGTTATTCCGTAACCGTATCGGAAAAACAATCTGAAGGCAAATATCTGCTTGCCGCAAATGCGACCAATTTCAATTCTACAATCTCTGTTTGCAGTACAAGCGGTATCTGTTACGGTTCCATCTCCGTGGGTAGTTCTGTCTGTTCCGATTACAGATGTTACACCGTTTCCCTGAATGATGGAGTATTGGCTCTGGAAGTCAAATCTTCCTCCTCCGGCGGTATCGTATCCAGTGGCGGGTCTTCCGGCGGCATCGTATCCTCCGGCGGATATATTACAGTTTGTTCCGGAGGAGTATGCACTTCTGTAAAAGAGTTCACCAATCAGAATATCTCTTCAGGTATGACCGTCAATGTCTATCAGGGCGGAATAATGAGCAATACCGGGATCATGCGGTATGGCAACGCTAATATTTACAACGGCGGACAGGCAAGAACAACCGTCATTTCTGCCGGAGGAAATATGATCCTTTCTTCCGGAGCTGCGGCGGATACCACTGTCATCAATGCCCAGGGCGGACTTCACGTTTACAGCGGAGCAACAGCCAACAGTACCACCGTCAAACAAAGCGGATTCCTCGGCGTCGGACTGGGAGCTGCAGCGAACAATACTACTATTGATTATGCCGGGGAACTCACTGTTTGGGGCGGAGGAAGAGTCAATAACAATACCATCAATCAGTGGGGGGCTATCATACTCTCCTCCGGAGCTGTTGCAGATACCACTGTCATCAACTCTCAGGGCGGACTTCATGTTTACAGCGGAGCAACAGCCAACAATACCACCGTCAAACAAAGCGGATTCCTCGGCGTCGGGCTGGGAGCTACAGCAAACAATACTACCATTGATTATGCCGGAGAACTCACTGTTTGGGGCGGAGGAAAAGTCAATGATAATACCATCGACCAGTGGGGCGCTATCATCCTTTCTTCCGGAGCTGTTGCAGATACCACTGTCATCAATGCCCAGGGGGGATTGCATGTTTACAGTGGAGCTGTTGCCAACAATACCACCGTCAAACAAAGCGGATTCTTCGGCGTCGGGCTGGGAGCTACGGCAAATAATACTACCATTGATTATGCCGGAGCCCTCACCGTATGGGGCGGCGGAGTTGTCAATGATAACACCATCAACCAGTGGGGTGCTATCATCCTTTCTTCCGGGGCGGCGGCAAACGGAACAGTCATCAATCCCGACGGGGGTCTGCACATTTATAACGGAGCGGCAGCCTACAATACCCAGATCACCAGCGGCGCCAACCTGGGGATCGGATATGGCGGTCTGCTTTACAGTGCGGAACTTGAAAATACAGGAACTATGACCTTCTATGAAGGGGCAAGACTGGGCGGCTGGAATGATCTTGCCGGAACGGTCATTACTTCCGGATCTGTCAATGCTGCGGGAAGTTATATCAATTTTGAATTATCTGACCGCACAACAGATCAGGACGTGATCCTGGATGATATGAAAAATCTTGTCAGTGTGGGAAGATATTCCATAGAAATAGATCCCATGCAGGAAAGCGGAACATATTATCTTGCTTCCAATGCCTGGGACTTTGACAGCAGAGTAAGTCTGTATATCGGCGATGGAGTGGATTGCGGTTCCATAGGAGTGGGGGAAACTCTTGAATATGAAGGAAAGAGTTATACTTTACGCAACACCAAAGGGACTCTGACCTTCCGGATCTCGTAATGACCGGATGCCCCGGAGAAAGAGGCAGTGTTATTGCAGAAAATTTATTATTTTGATTGAAAAATATGGAAGAAACAGAAATGACAGAACAGGAACTTATAAGAGGTGGTTTGCAGAATATACCGCAAATCGTATATCTGGATTTTGACGGAGCGGAAACGGTTTACCGGAATACGGATTTAAATATTTCCATCAATGTGGAGGTGGAGGATTCTTCATTCTCCCGGGAGGAACAGCAATTTATTCTGAATCAGCTTTCTGAAAAATATTCTGATTCCCTGATCAGTTTTACCACAGAAATGCCGGTAGAAGGTCCTTACAGTACGATCTTTATTGGAACAACAGACGCTTTTGCACAATTTGAAGATTTTCAAGGTATTGCGGAAACCATAGACAAAGATAACAGGATCAAAGACGATGATGCTTTCGTTTTTGCAGACAGCCGGACAGATCTTGGTACCGCCATTTCCGTTATAGAACATGAACTGGGGCATATCGTATTCGGCGAAGAACATACCTCCCTGGCAGGCGATTTGAGAGATTACGCATTAAGTTATTCTGCCGGAACCATATCCAGCTATTATTCCAATTCCGGCACTCTTGATATTTCCGATGCCAATCCGGAAGACAATTATGCCTTCAAAGTTTCCTCCTCCGGAACTTATACGATCAATGTGAGTTTTTCCAATAACAACAAATGTTCGGCACGTCTTAAATACTATGATGCCAATGGAGAACATATTATACAATTATCCTCCGGGCAGAATACCTTGTCCCTGTCAGCAGGGACACAATATTACCTTTATTTGCGCTGTGCCGTAAACAGTACTGACTACTATAACAATTATACATACAGTTTTTCCATCTCCAAAGGCGGGAGCGGAGGAGGAAGCAGTGGCGGTGGCGGAAGTTCCTACCATGATCTTATCCCCTTCACCCCCCAGAACTGGAGTGCGCCTATTGTGGCAAGTACGGTAACAGGGACTTCGACAGATGCTTCCGTCATCACAACCGATGATGATATTTACGTAGACGTTGCGGCTATAAACAGTATGACTGCCAATATTTCCACCCCGTTCCAGTATACCCTTTATGTGGATGGTACAGCAGTAAAAAATTGGACGGTCTCCTCTTTACAAAGCGGCTATTACAACTATGCGGAAGATTACAATATCGGAAAACTTTCCTGTGGAAATCATACATTGCAGTTGTATGTGGATTCAACAAATGCCATTTCGGAAACAAACGAAAGTAATAATGTTTATACGAAAAGCATTTATGTATCCCAGGCAGCAGATACACAAAGCCCCTCGACTCCGGTAAATCTGACATGGGCAGTAGGGGACGGTGTCGTGTATCTGGACTGGGATGACTCAACAGATAATACAGGAGTTGCCGGATACGAGATCCGTTATCAGCACGAAGAAAAAACCGGCGGAACCCCCACACCGCAAACAGTTCTTTACAGTAATTTTCTCCAATCTCTTGACGGAATGAAGGCAGGTTCCTACTGGTGGCAGGTAAGAGCCTTTGACGCCAATGGCAATTATTCTGACTGGAGTGCCAAAAAGACCTTTGATATTCCTGCGGTGATCAATTCCGACGGACGTGTAAAACTTTACTCAGGTACATCCCTGGTCTCTGCGGCAGATACAGTAACGTATGCTTCAGCAGGCGGATATTCCACCGTAACAAGGATCGACGTGACTTCCGGCGGAGTCATACAGAACACCGCTGTCGGTTCCAGCGGATTTCTGTATGTCATGTCCGGAGGAAGAGCGGATACAACCAACATTTCCGGCCTCAATGCCTCCTGCTGGATTTCCAGTTCAGGAGCAGCAGTCAATACTAGAGTATATTCCGGAGGGGATTTTGCAGTTTTTGAAGGAGCCGCCGCCACCGGAACAACAGTAAAATCCAATGGAGAAGCCCACGTTTATGACGGAGGGTACATTTCCGGAGCCACGATCAAATCCGGCGGGTATCTCAATGTTTACGATGGAGCAACTGCAACCGCTGTCAAAATTGAAGACGGCGGCAGACTGCTTCTGGAAATTTCCTCTGATACCAACATCCAGGGAACCAGCAACGGCTCGGCGTTTCAGGCAAATAACGGAACTGTTTCGGACTTCACGGTAAATTATGATGACAGATTGCGTGTTTTTACCGGAGCCATCGCCGACAATATCCATGTCAAAGACGGCGGCAGAATTTTCGTAAGTTCCGGCGGTTGTCTGACAGGGACCTTGAATATGGACTCAGGTGCATACGTCCATGGGTACAGCGGAGCCCTTTTCAATTTTGACATCACTGACAGATCCAGCTACGATACAGCATTATATAATGACCTTTCCCTGATCGGGGGAACTCCCACGTATTACGTTATGGTTTCTTCCTGTCAGAAAGAAGGGGAATATAAACTTGCCGCCGGAGCAGGCTCCTTTACTGGAAGTGTGAGCGTGTACAATACCGGCGCCGGTTATATCGGAACCCTTACGGTAAACGGTTCTTCCATAACATACGGCAACAATGTATATTCCCTGAAGAAAAACAACGGAACACTTGTTCTTGCATTGGACGACCTTACGACAAAGAGCAATACCAGCAGTGTTCAGCTCTGTACCAACGGGAGCTGTCAGGCACGCGGATCTTCTGTAACAGGCATGAATATTTCCGCAGGTCAGATCCTCAAAGGATACACAGGAGCTGTAATCAACAATACTACAGTAAATCAAAACGGCAGTGCAGTTGTTTACAACGGGGGGAAAGTACAGTATTCCACCGTAAACAACCGGGGCAGTATCATTCTGTCTTCCGGGGCGGCGGCTGAAAATACCGTTATAAATTCCGGTGGCGGGCTGCATGTTTACAGTGGAGCCGTAGCAGCAGATACAACCGTGACCCGAAGCGGATATTTCGGGGTGGGACTCGGTGCTGCAACTTACGATACAACGATCGACTATGCCGGAGAACTCACTGTATGGGGAGGTGGAAAAGTTTACCGCAATACCATCAATCAGTGGGGAGCTATCATCCTCTCATCCGGAGCACTTGCCGACAGTACAACCATCAATTCTCAGGGTGGTTTGCATGTTTACAGCGGAGCTGTTGCAAGTAATACCACCGTCAAACAGGGCGGATTCTTCGGTGTGGGGCTTGGCGCAACAACGTACAATACTCTCATTGATTACGCCGGGGAACTTACTGTCTGGGGTGGAGGTCTTGTCAATGATAACGAGATCAACCAGTGGGGAGCGATCATCCTCTCATCCGGAGCGGCGGCAAACCGCACTGTCATCAACCCTGACGGCGGACTTCATATTTATAATGGCGCAACAGCCTATACCACACAGGTCACCAGCGGAGCTAAACTGGGGATCGGTTATGGCGGGTACCTTTACGGTGCAGACCTTGAAAATACCGGAACGATGACCTTCTATGAAGGGGCCCGTATCGGCGGCTGGAACGACCTTGAAGGAACGGTCATCACCTCCGGAGGTGTGGATGCCTCCGGTGCCTATATCAACTTTGAATTGGGTGAACGCTCCGACGATCAGACAGCGATCCTGGATAATATTGGTAATTTCTATTCTGTACAGAGATATTCCATGGAAGTGGATGCGGATCAGGCAAGCGGTTATTATATTCTTGCCAACGGCGCAACTTATTTCAATGACAGGATCACTCTCTATGTGGAAGACGGTAATGATTGCGGTTCTCTTGCATGCGGAGAATCCCTTGATTATGACGGGAAAAGATATTCTCTTACCAATAATTCCGGGATATTGGCACTGCATATTTCCTGAACAGAAAACTGCATAAAAAACCCCTTCAACAGTTTTTCCTGCTGCTGAAGGGGTTTCTTTCTGTCTGCCGGCTCCCGCCGGAAAGCGGGAACCGGAAAATATGGTCTTCTTATTCTTCAACAAGTTCCATCTTTATATCACTCAACCGGATCTTTGCTTTCGTTCCGGCATAGATATAAATATACCCTCTTTCCCGGGGTTTGAATTCAGCAACGAAACTGTATTCTTTCGCTTCTTTTGTCACCTGATAAGGGCCGTAAGTGGGGGGACGGCGTTTGTGGGGAGCCTTACCGGTAGTAGTGCTGAAATAAACCGTTACCGGCCCGGTACCGGACATGGTAAGGGTGCATTTGATCTTTCCGCCGGCAGCGGGAAGCTGCAGGTACTGCCACAAAAGAGTGGTAAATTCAATGTGATTGCGGTGATCTTCCGTTGTGACGAGGGCGGCATTGCGTCCACCCCAGTCATTGGGGAAGAGTTCGGAAGTAATGATATAATCTCTTCTGGGCTTGCTTACAAGCCGGAAATCCCCGTTGCGGACGATGGGGCGTTTGGGAAGGATCTTATTGTAATTGTATTTACCTTCCTCCCCTTTATTCACCAGCAGATAAGCGGGATGAGTGGCAAACATCTGGGGAATGGGGGCACCCAGACGCAGGAAGAGTTTGGAGGCATTGAATTTTACGCCCCAGATCTCGAATTTATCCGGATTTTTCCGTTTGGCGATAAGAAGTTTGCTGTCCTGAAGGCGTTTTGCTTCTTTCACAACATTTCCTTCAGGATCGATGAGAGCAACATCCGATTCTTCTCTTCTCACGCCGCCGGCTTCCACCTGAACATCCTTCACCCCTTTGGGTACGGCAAAGTAGAGAGTACCGTTACAACCCAGTATATAGAACTTGTTGTCGCAGGAAAATGCCTGACCGGGAGTATTGGCAGTGGCAATAATGGTCTGATTTTTGGCATCGATGACAAAGCGGTGGATACCGGTTTCCTTTGCATCCAGCACATATTTCTTTGTTTCCTCATAGGGTACTTCGATCACTTCCGTACGGGGAGGGATCCTGGGGGAATACATGGTGATCTTTACAGGCTTTTTATTGAATTTATGCACAGCCTTGTAAGTAAACTCAATGGTGGTCTTTGTGCCTTTTTTCGCATAGACCAGATATTCTGTACTTTCACGGAAACGGACGGTATTGAGGCTCCTTGTTCCTTTTGCAAACGCAGGAACAAGATTTTTGAGTACAGGAGATTTGACCTTGAAAGCCTTTGCCACGGGATCGGGCGCACTCTTTTTGATAAATTTTTCACAGTCAAATTTTGTTACTTTCCCTTTGGAATCTTTCACAACCACATTTTTTACAATGGGATTGATAAGAGCATTTCCATATTTGCTCAAAAAGATAATGGGATCAAGTTTTTTATCATCAATGACTGTAAGATTGCTGATTTCGATACCATGGATATCTTTTTCAGAGTCACTGGCAAGTGTAACTGCATTATAACGGGCTGCCCGGTTGTCAATGATACAATCTTTCAGAATGACTTTCACGTTTTTAAGAGTATGTTCGCCCATGGAAAAAGAGGTGATTTTATTTCCAATAAAGCGGCAGCCGACAATTTCGATCTTACCGGGTTTTTCCGTATTGCCTTTTCCGGTATAGCCGATACTCAGACCGCCATTAAGGTTGTTGCTGATAAGGCAGTTGCGGAATGTGGCAGTAATGGGAAGATGGGAGTTGTTGGAAAAATAGACCCCGGTAAGTCTGTTATTGGAAAATTCGCAATCTTCAAACACCACATTCTGCAGACCCACGCCGTCGGTATAGTTGGGTTCAAGGTCAAGACCGCATTCTGGAGCGGTTCCTATGGTATCATTGAATTTACAGTTCTTCACATAAAGATTCTGTACGCCTGTGATACTGATGCCCTGACGGTGGTGGTTGATGCAGTTCAAATCTTTAAGAACGACATTTTTACAGCTTTTGCTGCCCACATAGACCCCGTCACCGCCGCTGTCCCGCATGGTGATATTTTCCACGGTTACGCCGTCGCAGTTCCAGATATTGACAGTATGACGCCATTCGGCATGCTTATACTGTTTGGGATCCTGATAATCTTTTTTGTTCATGATAAAAAGGACATTGCCTTTTCCGGTAAGACGCACATTTTTCTTTGTATCAATATCGAACAAAGCATCATATACACCTTTGAAGCCGCCTTTTTTCGCCCGGACGACCACACCGTCTTCAAAGATGATATGCACATTGGAAGGTACTTTGATACTGTCCACGATCCAGTCGCTTTTCATGTTTTCCACAATAACCGTCTTTGCGCCGGAATTGAGCGCACTTTGCAGTGCTTTTGTGGA
Organism: Victivallales bacterium; assembly: GCA_045612485.1. Classification (GTDB taxonomy): domain Bacteria; phylum Verrucomicrobiota; class Lentisphaeria; order Victivallales; family UBA1829; genus RGIG5327. The sequence continues at coordinate 26,241 of JAZKZE010000157.1, forward strand.
ATCTTTGGCATCAAATCCCCACCAGGAAGCCTTTGCTTCTGTGATTTTCCCTGCTTTCACAAGGGCGATCTTCTTTGCATCCACAGCGGCAAATGCCGGGATGATACTTGCGGCAAAGAGCGTTACCGCAAGCAATGAAATACTTTTTTTCATTGTTTTCTCCTTTGTTTATAATGATATATTTCTGTTACTTTTATTTCTGTTTGGGATCACCGCTGAAAGGCCACTGCTGCTTTGTCTTGGGATACTCGTACTTGAAAGCAAGGGCACTCCATCTCAAAGCCTTTTCGTTTGCCACATAGGACGCGTGATAAATCACATTGATATCCCTTCTCTGTACGAGAGCAGCATGACCATCGGCAAAAAGGTAATTAAGTGCCTTGTCTCTGGGATGCCGGGGGATGAAGTTACGGTTGTTGCCGTAATCCAGAGAGTCTCCGAACCAGGCAAGTTGTGAGGGGGTTCTGGGGGTTCCCAGACGGAAAAATCCGGAAGGACAGGCAACGATCCCCTTTACATAACTATTATTCTGTACCGGCATATAAGTAGCAGAAGCATTTTTAAAATCAGCATGAGTTGTATCAGGGGCAGAAGGACACCATGCGATCCCCTTTGCCCACATTTTTGTATCATGAGAGTAAGGAATGTATCCGAGATAAGCAGCTTTGCCTCCGCCTTTTGGTGCTTTTGAAAGAAAATAGGGCCAGATATTTGAATAAACTCTGGAATCCACACCCTGTCTGTCATAGCGGTGAGGTACTTCATAGTTCACCGTCCAGTCCTTGAAGTCTGTTGCGTAAGAAACAAGACACAATCCCAGCTGCTTGCAGTTATTGGTACATTGTACTGCCTTTGCCGTTTCCCTTGCCCTCTGCAATGCGGGAAGGAGCATCCCGGCAAGAATGGCGATAATGGCGATAACGACCAGTAATTCGATAAGGGTGAAATTTTTACGTAGCATAACACACATTACATACCTCCTTTTTTAAATCCTTCTGCTATGTTTTTTGTATTGAAAATTTTTTATATTTCTTTCTGTCAGGAAAAATGTCACCACTTCAGATAACGGAAGGGGTATCTGTCAAGATTAGCCCCTCCTATCGTACCTGTTACCCACATTCCGGGATTGGCAAGACCTGTTTTTTCCTGATTCTGCTGCGTGGAAAGAGTGAGAAAACTTCCCAAAACTTTTCCGGGTACAGCTTCCACATGCTGATCAACAAAGACCATTACAGAGGTCTTCCTGTGGGGAAAGGCTGGTCTGCTGGAATAAATTTCCGCATCAGAAGCCCAATAAAGCAATGTCTGACCCTTGATAATGGAAGAAGGACGGAAAAAGTTACAGGATCCGGAAGCAAGCGGGCCATTGGAATAAACATAGCGCTGCAATGCTATGTCTCTTTTATTATTACCATATAATCTGCCATCGCCCAGACTGTCATTGATCCCGGTGGAACACCAGTAATCCTGCCCGAAAACATTTCCTGTAAGGGGACATTTCAAAATACTGGATTCCACTTTATTGTTATTTTCCGGCTGTTTCACGTACCCCAGATCCCGGAGAAAACGCTGATAAAGATAATTATTTCCGTATGTTGCATGAGGAGTATAAGGACAATAAGCCCCGATACTCCACTCCTTGTAATCATCAGCATAAAGCATAAGGATCATCCCAACCTGTTTCTTTTTACTTTTACAGGAGGTGGCAGTCGCCATATCCTTTGCCCGTTTCAATGCCGGAAGAAGCATCCCTGCAAGAATGGCGATGATGGCAATAACAACGAGAAGTTCTATCAAAGTAAATCTTTTTTTCCGCATAATATTCCTTATATTTCCTGCTTTGATTTTATTATTGATATCTTTTTCTGTTTTTTTCATTTTATGCAGCCTCCTGTCCGGATTTCAGATCCATATTTCCCCGGCACCGTATGATATAAATCCCGGAGGGACGACAGGAACCCGGCCTATTTGCTCTTAGATTCATGCACACCGGCAAAGGGGAAAAGCTCATTCTGGTTTCCGGGAAATTCAATTCTGCCGTCAACAGCATTGGTTGCACTGAAACTCCATGATTTCCGGCACCGGCGGATATCGATAAATTCCGCATGGCCATCTACAAAACCGGAATTGAAACCGATAGTACCATTCATGTGAACACGGTTGTAACCGCTGTACTGGAAGGAATCATAGAAAGAGGCAAGCCAGGAAGGGGACATTTTCAGACTGGATACTTTATAAAATCCGTTATCTGTGTCGGCATGTCCCCTTTTGTAACTGTTGAACACCATGGGACCGCCGTTTATGCTGTAATCGGAGGGAAGAATACTTTTATGTTTCCTTGTGGCGGAAGGACAATGCACCAGTCCTTTGGCTAATTTCCCGTCAGGTCCGCCATTGCCCGCCTTGGCCTTGATATAACCCAGTCCATAGGTATAAACATCCGGCTCCATCAGAAGAGCCATGGCAAATCTTCCCGCAGAAGTACTCTTCCAGCTGGAAGGATTGACAATATAACAGCATATCCACCAATCCTTGAAATCATCGGAATAGGCAAAAGTGGCAAAATTCAGCTGTTTGATATTGGATGCACAGGATGCCCGTTTTGCGATCTCTCTCGCCCTTCCCAATGCCGGAAGAAGCATCCCGGCAAGAATGGCGATGATCGCAATAACAACGAGAAGCTCTATAAGTGTAAATCTTTTTTTCATTTCCGATCCCTTTTTATGGTATTTTCCATCCGTTGTCTCCGGGTAATATAATACCATTTTCAGCAATTTTCCACAATAATACCTTTTTTCTGCAATCTTTTTGCCTCTTTTTCCGGTAATTTCTTGTTTGCACGGAAATAATCCGGGGTGAGCCAGGTGATTTTTTCCGTTGTGACAACATCTTCATCATAAAGACCGTCCAACGCAATATTCACAAAAGAAGGTTTCCCGTTACGCATGGAGACCCAGGTGATATGGTCAAATTCACCGAAATGCACGCCCCGCAGATCCTTCCCCGGAACAGCACCGCCTCCGGTCAGTCCCAGCATGAAATATTTTCTGCCGTTACGCACATATTTGGTATATTGGTGCAAATCTCCGGAAATGACCGTATAATTTCTTTCGTACAATACTTCTTCCAGTTTGGCAAATTGGGGGGAAAGCCACTTGGCAGGGCTGTGCTGGAAAACAAATGTCCAGCAGACATCCTTATTTTCTTCCAATATTTTCAATGCCCACTGCAACTGTTCCTCATCCATCCCGCCGCCTTCAACAGCATTGGTATTCAGGCAGAGAAAGAGAGTATTTTTGTAGATGAAATGATAATACGCCACCCCGAAATGGGATAAATAAAGTTTTTCCATTCTTTCATGCACACCGGGGAATCTGCTCCAGGGGGGAATACAATCGTGGTTCCCCATAAGGAAAAAGAAGGGGGGAATACATTTCTTCACCATGGGGAGAAAAGTTTTCCACTGTTTTTCCAGAAAGGATACAGACTGATCCTCCACGCAGATCCCGTCGATATAATCCCCCACACTCATCACAAAATCCGGCATCATTTTGTTGATTTTGTCAATGGCATTTTCAAAGACCCCTGCCCTGGGTCTTCCGGCACGGTCGGAAACAATGGCAAAATGGTAATCCATTCCCGTATTTTCCGGAAAATCCAGATGCGTCCAGGGTTTCAGAAGGGTTTTGACACCATGTGTGATGGTATTTATGACTTTACCGGACATTTTTTCATCCTTTCTCATTCGGGAATGGGGGTGATATATACATCATCCAGATCCAGGGTACTGTTTTTGTTTACGGTAAAACGGATCGCCACCCGTTCCGTGGGAACACCGGTCTTGACAGTTTCAAAAGAGTAATTCTGCCACTGGGGAGTAAGTTTCCAGTTCTGTATTTTCTCTGTCTTTTTCAGGATATCATACCCTTTGGCATTGCGTTCCTGCTTGTTTTTATAACTGCAGGTCCAGATGTGGAAAGAACCATTGCCTCTTGCCCGGAAAGAGATTTTCAGCTTCCCTTTGTCTTTGGAGACAAAATACTGGGTGACATAGCCTTTTTTCAGCTGAATGAAGTAGTTGTTTGCATTTTCTGCTTTGTAAGTGCCTTCCACATTGCCGGAGACGCTCCAGAAAGCTGGGACAAGCTCTTTCTCATCTGCAAAAGTCCAGCCCTTTTTTGTTCCGAAACGGTCATAACGGTTTCTTTTCTTATCGGCAATGGCGTTATTGAAGTCGGCATTTTTCCAGGAGGAAACATCTGCCCCCTGTCTGAACCCTGTTACTCTTGCCGGAGTAAATTTCACATTCACAAAGTTGGCGGAACCGTGGAAGAAACCATTGGAGCAGGAACTTGCTTCGGAATAATTCTTGCCGCCGGGAAGAAGGGTGGAAAGTTTCCGCTGTCTTGCCACATTGAGTTTCCAGGTACTTCCGTCATAGCATTTCATTCCGATCTCACTTGCCGGAACAGCCACTTCCGCGATCCAGCGGTCTTTCAGGATCTTTGTGGCGATTTTTGCCTTTGTACGGAAAGCGGCATCCCTGTAACCGGGGCCGTGTTTTGCATCCAGTACCCCGCCATTGGAGTTGATCACGATATGGTAATATTTTTCCCCCATATCCGGATAACTGTAAAAGAGTTCCACACTGTTGCCCACATCAGCCCAACCGGTATCATCATGGGCTACTTTTTTCCCTGCGACCATTTTTTCCGGTGTGGGTTCCATACATTCCACAGCAATATAGAGTGTATCGTTGTCATATACGACTCTCACAGAAGTCGGCTCGATCTTTGTACCTTTTTTCGTCATGCCGCCGGGAGTGAATTTGGAAAGGGCGTCTGCGTTTTTCCAGTCTTTTTCATCAAGAACACCGTCAATTTTGATGGGGGTGGTTCTCTTGTAAGCGGAAAGTTCTTTGAAACTTGCAAGATAATCTTTTCTTGCCTTAACCCATGTGGCAAGGAAGATCTCCTTATCCCGCAGGACATTTTTCAATACTCTCTTATCCGGATCGTTTTTGGCAGCGGCAATGGCTTTTTCCAGCAGAGCAAGCAGCTTTGCTTCGCTTCCCGCCTGATCCAGACATCTGCCCAGAGGAGCCCCAAGTCCCCAGCCCATACAGCCGGGGGTTTCAATAAAGCATTTGGTAAGAAGAGTACGGAACTCTTTCATGCCGCCCTGCCATGCTTTTCCATAGTAGAGGCAGTTGATGATCTCATACTCTTTTTCAAAGTCAAAATCTTTCTGCCACATGGAGATGGAGGAAAGATAATTGATCTGCCACATGGCATACCAGAAATAGTTTTTCCCGTAGAAGGGAGCCGTCTTTTTCATAAAATTCAAGAAGGCGGGGAAGGGGGAATTGACGCAGAAACTGCTGCCGGCAAAACCCAGGGCGGGATATTGTTTGAAGTTGTTGAAAAGCACTTTTTCAGAGGGCAGATAGGAGAATCCGGGACTTCCGCCGCCGTCATAAGCCCCGATCTCATCCCGGTTGATGATGAAGGGGTGTCCGGTTTTCTTCCAGGAAGCCATGATTTTACGCAGTTCCGCATTTACAGAACAGTTTTTATCCATGATGCTGTGCCGCCAGCACTGATTGTTATAGGAGATCATTACCATGATCCGGGGATCCACCTTTACTTTGGTGGGAGGATACCAGAAATCCTGATATGCCCAGCCGGCAATACGGATGGAGGGATCTTTTTTCCATACTCTTTTTGCCACTTCATTGACCATAAACCAGTAACGGTCGGCTCTTGCACCCTTTGTCCCCGCTTTTGCCGGATCATCCAGAACGGTACAATTTTTACATTCGCACCAGATCATGGTATCATCATTTCCCACAATGATGGGATGCTGTGATCCGTACTGACCGCCTGCGTGTTTATAAAGATTTTCTGCAAGAAGATCCAGCAGAGCGGGATTGGATACACAGGGATTGGGGCTGAATCCGCCACGGACAGCCTTCACTCTTTTACCGTCGATCAGGGCAAAATATTCCGGGTGTTTGTCATAAAGAGCGGCAAGTTTCTGTGCTGACCAGGAACACTCCGCCATAAGGTAGGACATGATGTGTCCGCCGTAAGCCGCCCCGGTGACAGCGAGGGAATCAAGAAGATCCGCTTCTTTTGTGCGTTTACCGGTTTTGGAGCTGATGAATTTACTGGTATTGGTCTGGGCAAGCATATTGTTGCGGAGAAGCCACTTGAAAGCGGTCACTTCGTTTGCCACAGTCTTTCTCATCCGCAGGAAGGGTTCCTGTACGGTTCTCTGGGCGGGGACAGAGATCGTTTTCTTTACTGTGTAATATTCCCCCTCTTCCCCGGGAACAAGGAAACGGATACCGCCATACTTTTTCAGAATATGGTATGCTCCATACAATGCTCCTCTGGCATTGCTGCCAATAATGTAGATTTCTTTTGCATTTACCATAACAGCAAAGCCGTCTTCTTTTATTTTTGTATTGGCAAGACTTGCTTTTTTCACAAGATCTTTATCTGCAAAAGTTCCGATATAAATATTGTTCAATTCTTTTGAAGGAACTGCGGATATTTTCAGATCTGCCCCTGTGATCTTTTTGAGATAGAAAGCAAGTTCACTTCCCGCATACTTTACAGGCGGCAAAGCGTCGGCAGCAACAACGATATTGCCCGCTGCCTTTCCGTTTTTCACAAGATCCAAAGCGTGAAGAGAATAACTGCATACAGCTAAAAGAGCAGCAGCACCGTAAAGAAACATTTTTTTCATTCTTTTCTCCTTTTTTATTATTTATTTGAGATTATTTTTAAGATCATAAACCGATTCCCGTTCCGCGATACGGGAAGAAACCATAAAAGTCCTGTCTGACGGATAATTTTCCTCACCGATCTCCTTAAACAATACCTTTATGGCAAGAAAAGCCCGTTCATCAAAATTTTCATCCATACTGGTAAGCGGGACAGATGCCATGGAACATACAATGGAATTACTGAATCCTACAAGAGAAAGATCTTCCGGAAGTTTCAACCCCATTTTCAAAGCACAATGCTGTACTTTCAAGGCAAGGGAATCTGTACTGCAAAAGAAAGCGGTGGGTCTTTCTTCCGCCGGAAGGGAAAGAAGTTCTTCCACATCGGAAGAGATATCTTCCTTTTTATTGACAACAAAAGTTTGGTTCAGAGGCAGCTCACACTCCTTCAAGCCGTTACAGAATCCTTCATACCTGTCGCGCTGATACTGGAAACTCATACCGGTAGCCACAAATCCGATACGGGAGTGACCTTTGGAAACAAGATATTTCACCGCATCAACTCCGGCACGGATATTATCCACATTCACGCTGTGATATTTTCCGTGGGCGTGTTCAAAAAAGTAAACCAGATCCAGGGACATTTTTTCAGCAAAGAGGGCTGTTTCCTGTCTTTTTGCCTCATTGATACTCAAACTTAAAATGTAAGAAATTCTGTCAGCATTGATTTTGCGGAAGGTTTCCTCAATATTGCAGTCGGTAAAGATCTTTACGCCATAGTCTCTTTCGGAAGCCGCCCGGATGATCCCGGGAATGTTGAAATAAAGAAGTGTATTGCTTTCAGGGGAATCATCGGCAATAAGGGCGATAAGTTTGATATTTCCTGTACGCAGAGAGATGGCATTTTCATTGCTGCAATAACCCAGTTCCCCGGCGATCTTCCGGATCTTTTCTCTTGTTTCCCTGCGGAGATTTCTGGCATTGGGGTGATTGCGCAAAGTCATGGATACGGTACTTTTATCCACATTTGCCAATCGTGCTATGTCGTTGAGCGTTACTGCCATTTTTCAGCCTTTTATGTGTCATTAAACCGGTTTAATAAATATTATACACATAAAAAAGCATTTTTCAAGGGATAAAAAATATTTTTGAAAGATTTTTCACAGCTGTCCCATAAAATCATGAAAAAAAGAGAAATGTTCGGTTGCCAGGCGAGGCGGTTGCCAACCAGCGCGCAGTGGATGTGCGAATGAACCGCAGGGCATTTTCTTGCGGACGCTCACAAGGAATTGTGAGCGTATGAGCCAGCAGCGAGCATTAAGCCGCGAGAGAATGAGGGCGTTTTTGCCCGAATGAACGCAGGCGCATATAATGGAAAAAGAAACTGCTGCATTACGAAAGAGTCTGACTGCACAAAAGGAAAAAGTGAGGG
>JAZKZE010000158.1:0-30157 GCA_045612485.1 Victivallales bacterium
AACTTTTCACACAATACTTTGAAAACTATAAGGATGGACTTTCTATGAAACCCAATATTCTTGTTTGCGGTAAAACCGGTGTCGGCAAAACATCACTCATTCAGGCAGTCACCCATCGCGGTGTTGTGCCAGACAGTGCCATCGGTTATGGCAAAGCCACCACCGTAGGCTTTGATGTGTATGAAACTGAAATCGCAAACTTCATCGACTCCGAAGGTATGAACCCCGGCAGTCAGAGTGTGGATGATTACGCCGACTTCATTCTGGATGAGATGTTCGATCGTCTGGAATCAGATGATGCGGAAAAAGTGATCCACAACATCTGGTACTGTATTGACGGTTCAGGAGCAAGAATTCAGGACACTGACGCCAAACTCATCAAAACTTTTAGCGATAAGGTATTGCTGGTAGTCACCAAGTGCGAACTCATGCGCAAAGAACAAAACGAAGCTATGATGAATACGCTCCTTGACCTTATCGACCGTGACCGGATCGTAATGGTTTCTGCGGAAAACAAGACCGGCTTGACCCAGCTCATCAAAAAAACCCAGGAAATGGCAAGTGAAGGTATGGAAGCCGCTGAGGAAGAACTCGATGCCTTCCGAGAACGCTGGGATGACTATTACTCCAATATGCGTGAAACATGGATCGCCAATGTCAGCGATGAAGCCGACAGTTACATCAATTGGGCGGCTGGTCGTGCAGCAGCAATCGCCCTTGTCCCTCTCCCGTTGGCAGATGTTGCGCCATTGATCGCAAACGAGGTTTATATGATTTACAAACTTGCCGGAGTATATGGAATTGCCGTTGACAACACGGTCATCACTATGCTCTTGGGCTGTGCCGGTGGTTCCATTGCCGGAAAATTGGCAGCAAGTTTCCTGCCGTTCCTGAAAGTTCCGATCGCAGCCGGGATCACCTACGGCGTGGGCAAAGCGGCAAAGGCGTACTTTGAATCCGATATGACCATGGACATCTCTGAACTCAAGCAAAAATTCCTTGAAGGCGAACGGGAAGCCAAGAAACGGGAATGGAAAGGCATTGAGGAGGACTGATTTATGTGTACAATAATGCTTCAGCGCGAAACACTCCCGGCTGAAAAACGCTCCCGGAGTGATTCGCAAAAGGCCGTTGATAAATTGATGGCTTATGACAAACTTTTGTCAGAACAATTTACAAGAAGCGAATTGCAGAAGCTTTTCGGTAAAAATAGTTGGGAATATAAGCCGGAAGCGTATTCCGCACTGACAGATGCCGAAAAAAAAATCGTTGTTGAGTTGGGGCTTTCTCCCCAATCCACTCCTGCCGAACAGGACGAAACCTCAAAAACAACTACAGCTGTTGGTAATATATCCAGGTTGTTAAAAAGTGTCGTTTCGACCAATCCCATAGACACTGTAAATATTTCCGATTACCGGCGGTATTTGAAAGCCTCCTTGACAGATGCTCCGAATTTCACCGACAATGAATTCGGATACAGTCGCAGTGAAACCGGCAAAATCTATGTTTGGCTGGACAGTATGTGTTTCGGAAATTCCAGCAAAAAGGGATTCTACTATGTGCGCTGGTACAACTCTATGTTGGATTGTCATGGTTTTGGATGTTGCACAACCGCCTACGGACATCCGGTATTGATCGTGCAGAAAGATAAACTCCGTCCCGATCAAATCGAGTATATGGAACGCAAGTGCAAAGAAACACGGGACACCAAAGACAAAAGAATCGAGTGGGGGAGATAATCAAAGAACACCGGGAACAGTAAAATCCAGCAATATTCTGCCGGTCCATTCCCGGTGTTTACTGCAATAAAAAATAAAGACAGGAATTAATAAAAAAGTTGATTTATACTCTTTGAAGCATTCCAATCAGGGGTACCCAGTTCCTGAAGAAAGTAAAAATGCATAAAACGCAACGCCTAATGTATGTCCGCGCACAATATTGTCCGCAGCCTAAATGTGCCGGAGCCAAAATGAATACTGCGCAAGGACCGACAAATCGTGCTTGTCCGGCATATAAACGCTGGCATAAATTACCGTAAGCAAATAATGAAAGGATTACAAAATGAACGATTCAAAAAACAATGAGAAAAAAGAAACTTCTCAGGTCACCGAAAATAACAGCAAAAAGAACTCCGGCAGAGGTCATATTCCCGGCTCAACTGCACATCCTATCAATGTTTGGGATTTGACTCTTTGCGGGAAGATCGTAAAAAAATTATTCGGACAGAAATAATAATATTGCTGCCGTCTGAATTTCTTTCGGCGGCAGACCTTTGAAGATGCAGATGGCGTCGCCGCATTCAAGGCGGTAGTAATCGAGCCACATAGATTCTTTTTCGACTGCGTGACGTTGTTCGGTTATCAGATACAGTTTTTCCTGCAAACACAATATAGCCAATGCTTTGTTGCGGGTCTGTGAACGTTCTTCGCTGGCAGAACTTTCCGTACCGGTAGACAGGTGGATGACTTTTACCGCAGAATCGGTGGTGTTGACATGTTGACCGCCGTTCCCGGAAGCTCGGCAGGTTTCGATTTTCAGGTCGCTCAACTTGAAACTTCCGCAATCCTTTGCCACAAATTCAAAGAATGACACCTTGACAAACCAATTCTTTCTCAAATGATGAGGACAGATGGTGCTTTGCCAGACCCCTTTGATTTTCCCTTTAAATCCCGTTGCAGGAACCGTGATCTGTACATCTTTTTTGTCCGGAATACTTTTTATTTCTTCTTTCACTTTTTTGATACTGCCGGAAGCCTGATCATCGGCTTTTATGGTAATATTCTGACCGGATACTTCCCCCTGTTGACTTTTTTTCACGTCTTTGATCTTTTCCTTCAGGGCATCAACTTCCTGCTTCGCTTGGGAAGAATCTAATGTAATACTAAGTTTTATTGCCATAATGACTTGACTTTCTCTTTATATCGTGGTATATTCTCTGAAAATCAGAAGGAGTCTCCGTTTTATGTGTCTGAAAAATAAAATACGAATGTACCGGATATTGGCAGTATCATGCTGGATTATCTGGACAGCAATCTCTTTACTGTTTTTCATAGCAGGATCCATAGCGGCGGGTATTTTGGGGAGTATCGTTGTTATCCTCTTTGCCTTTTTTGCCTCTTTTCCTGTATGGGATATTGAAAACAAAATTGATAAACTCAAAAAACAGCTTGATCAGGAAAACGCTCCCTATATTCTTACCGGAAAGTACCGGTAATTTTCCACTTGTTTCAGACTTGCCGGACTGGTCGGATCCGGCTTCGCCATGCTCCGCCGTGGCAAGCAGAAATTTTCAAAAAAATACTTGACTTTTTGAAAAATGGTGATAAGGTAAATTTCAAAGGGTGATTCCGAGTGTGAGCGTAACCTCACGATTGAGGGCCTGCGGAAGTTTTATCACCCTTTATTTTTTTATCCCAGAGACCATTCTTTATTACCATAATCCTCATTGGCATTGTGCCAGCTGACCAGTTTCAGTTCTTTTCCATCGTACACCATCACGCAATAGGTTTTCTTCTGCGGATTGTGCAGCACAATTCTTTTCAAGCAACTTGGTTCCCTAACTTTACTGCCATAAAGATGTTTTGTTTCCTTTCCTCTTTTCAAACTCACCACCACCCGGCAGTTTTCATTTCCCAGAGTTTCTTTGAGAAGTCTTACAGCTTTTTGAGGATCAACAAACAGATCCTTATGATGCCGCCATAAATGCACAATTCCCTGATGGCCGTTTCCTTTCCCCAGCATAAGAGGAATATCCTGCGGCAAGCCCGCAGCTTCTGTCACCCGGCGGCAGAGTTTTGTCACCTCAAAAGGTTCTTTGGGGAAATTATCCAGAACCGTTCCGGGGATGTTTTCCCCCTGTTTGCCCAGGTCTTTTAATTTTTGGTTTACAGCCTGATAATCCAACAGATTATCATACCTTACAGGTCATTTTTATACATATCAACACAGGAAATACAGTTTTAATGTCAGATTATACAATTTAGATTACTTGTTATAAAGGTAAAAAGGAATATATTTCTTTGAGCTTCTGTTATTAATATTTGAATAAAGGAGAAAATGTATGAAAAAACACTTATTCATCAATCATGATAAGCCACATTATTTTACCCTCATTGAACTGCTTGTCGTTATTGCCATTATCGCCATTCTTGCCGGGATGCTGCTTCCGGCACTGAACAAGGCAAGAGACAAGGCAAGAGAAATCACCTGTCTGAGCAACCAGAAGCAGATCGGACTGGGATTTTCTTTCTATCTTTCCGACAGTAAAGAAATTTACCCCGGCGGCAGCAGCAATATGGAAAACTACCGGAAGTGGACATGGGTACAGGTATTTCTCCTGCAGAGATATATCTCTCATAAAGTTCTTGTTGACCCCTCTCTGAATGAAATTGAAGACGAAGGGAAAAAATACGGTCAGCCCGGAAGAGGCAAGACGGAAGTAACCATTTCCGATACAGCCGTCAACGGCTGCGGTTATCCCGGCTATGGATACAATTATTTCAATATCGGCTCGGATTTCGGCGGACGCAATGACTGGCTCAAAGGAACCAATGCCCGTTTGAGAGAGATCAAATATCCCAGTGTTGTCTATATCACCATGGACGCAAAAGATGCCGCAAAAAATTACGGAAACGCATCTGTCCGCAGTACATCTTCCACAAGTTCCGGAAGCGGAGTAGCGGATGCTCTCCGTCATAAAGGAAGTGTCAATATTCTTTTCGGGGACGGCAGTACCGGATACAAAAAAGCCCATCCGTTGAACCCCTATCTGCAGAATGGGGTGGATTCCAGTAAGAAAACCGACCAGGCAAAATGCTGGACAGGCGGCCGTTTCGGCGGAGATGTACGGTAAAAATATAATTCAGTAAATCACGGGGAAAGTATGAAAAATAAAATAACAGCCTTTGCGTTTCTTTCAGCATTATGTTTCTCTGCTTCTCTGCTCCACGCCTTTGATGTTGTCAGAGACGGGAAAGCAAAAAGCTATATCCTTCTTTCTGAAAATGCCTCCAAAGGGGAAAAATTTGCAGCAGAAGAGTTTGCAAAATACGTCAAAAAATTGACAAAAGCAGATATTGTCATTTCCAAAGAAAAACGCAATGGTCTTGCTTCTGTCAGGTTCCGTATGGCAGATTCTCCCGATATAAAAAATGATCCGGCATACGGGAAACTGAATAAACTGGGCAATATCGGCTATATCATTTCCGCAAATAAAAATACTCTTACTGTCATCGCCCGTACCACACAGGGCATCCATCACGGCAACTATTTTCTTCTGAAAAAATATGGCGATATCTATTTCCTCCACCCGGATGAACCGGAAATCGTGCCGGAAAAAAATTCTTTTATCATCCCGGATCAGGTAACAGTACGCAATCCTTATTTCACCGATATCCGTCCCGCCGGCAATGCTCCCTACTGCGTCCCTGCCCACAGAGTTTTGTGGCGTATGCGCAACGGTTCCACGGTCACAACCCGTCCTGCAATACAGAGAAAAGGCAGAAAAGATCTTGTTGATTTGGAAGAAAAACTGGGACACGCTTTTTCTGCCGGCGGTCATTGCTTCACCCCGCTTCTTGTAGGCTCCTGGTCTGTAAAGGAGATCAAAAAACTTCATAAAGAACATCCGGAATATTTCGGTTTGCGCAATGGCAAACGGATCTGGTCGGATCTCTCCCTTTCCAACAAAGAACAGCTCTGCCAGCCCTGCCTTTCCAATCCTGAAGTATTAAAACGCATTGCAGATAATCTGCATAAGGAACTCAATACCACCTACGGCGGTCAGCCCATCACCTACCGTATTTACAATGATGACCATACCTTCTGGTGCGAATGTGAAAACTGTAAAAAAATGGATGATCCCAAAGCTGGGAAACTGGGCAAAAATTCCAACCGTTACTGGGCACTTGTCAATTACCTTGCCAAAGAACTTCTGCCCAAAAACCCCCAGCTTACCCTCCTTGCCATCGCCTATCAGGATTACCGGGATGTTCCCACAAAAGTGAAACCCGATCCCCGTGTTCCCATTCAGATCGCCCCCCACGGCGACTGCTACAACCACACTCTGGATGACCCCAAATGCCCCACCAATCCCCGCTACCGGAAAATGTTTGAGGATTGGAAAAAGACCGGTGCAAAACTTTACGTCTTTGAATATCACAATCAGCTTCCCGGGGAATGCAGATATATCCCCATTGAACGCAAATGGGTGGAATTTCTCCGCTACTACCATAAGAACAACGTTCTTTCCGCCAATGCGGTGATCTGTGACGGGGAATCCCCTCATACGAACCTGCCCTACTATTCCACATACAATTACAAAAATTCCTGGTATGCAAGATGGCAGATGGCGTATATGACCGGTCACTTCGCCTGGGATCTGTATGATGATTACGAGAAAGTATGGGAGAAGATCAATTCCCTTTACTATGGAAAAGCATGGAAATATATCCGTCCCTACCGTCTGCTTCTGGAAAAATCCCTGAAAGAAACAGGGGTTTGCTTCGGTTACGGGACAAGTGCCGTTTCCTCCATCGGGAAATGTTATGAGTATAAAACGGTCGCCAAAGACTCTTCCGCCCTTTTGAAAAAAGCCGTGGAAAGCGTGAAAAATGATCCTCTTTATCTGAAGAGAGTATTAAGGGAAAAAGAATATTTTGAAAAGAACTGGGCATCTGCCGGATATAGTTCCATAAAAAATTCCGGTACTATTTATAAAGTCAACCGTGCCAAGACCCCCATCATCATTGACGGAAAGTTTGATGAAAAAGCATATCTTGCGGCAACGGAACTTCCCGAGCTTTTCGTCAACACCAACCGGGGCAAAAGATTTACTCCGGATGCCAAAACGAAAGGAAAAATCCTTTTTGATCCCAAAAATATTTATTTTGCCATTGAATGCAGCAAATATCAGGGCAAAGTCAATGACAGGGCAAAGGCAGACGGTCTTAAAGCCCTTACCGGAAGCCATATTGAACTCCTGCTTATGAGTGAACACCTTGAAGGCAAATATTACCATATCGGGATCACTCATAACGGTCATACATACAGTGCCCTCACCACTGACGGTACAAAACGGGATCTGAACAGAAAACTTGATTTTGAATACAAACTGATTGATACGCCCGATAAATATTTTCTGGAGATCCGTATTCCCGCCCATCTTCTTGGAGGGATCCGGGAAGGGGATTGCTGGAAGATCAATTTCATGCGTACATCCGTAGATAAAAACGGCAGGATGCAGCACGCCACAACTTCCAGAGATACCCACTTTCACGATATTCCCAATGCCCCTGTCTTCACATTCGGAGAAGGCGGTGCATTGCTTCTCAACGGGGATTTCAAAACCACCGTAAAAGCTGTTCCCCCGAAACCTCCGAAGAAAAAGCCCGGATATGTCTGGAAATTTGAATCGGAAAAAATGCCTGCCCACTGGAAATTCCTCCCCGGCAATCCGGGAACTGCCGCTTTGAAAAAGGATTCTGACGGCAAATCTTTCCTTTACTTTGCCAGCGGAGCAAATAATTATCCCATGATCTGGCAGCCCTTGCGTAATACAGGGGATGAAGTCAAAGAGTATTTTCTCTCCTTTACCGCAAGGGGAAAAGGCTCTCTTTCTGCCACGATATATTATAATGCAAACCGCAAACAACTCCCCGCAAAGACATTCAGACTGGGGAAAGAATGGAAAGATTATTCCTGCAATATAGATATTTCCACTACCCTGGGTACAAAATCCCTTTTCCTGAAAATCAATAAAGGAACAGCAGAGATCAAAAACATCAAACTTGTCCCCGTTGTTCTGGCAGATAATCCCGATGCGTTGAAACACTGACAGGTGTTCCCGCAAAATAAAAAAATTACCGGAATTGCTCTCTACTTCCAGAGAGTGATTCCGTTTTTTTCATAAATCAAAAATATTTTTTGCAACAATGCTCTTTTTCCCGCAGGGAGAACCCGGGCATGAACCATTATACTTTTCCCTGATTTTCCTCATCATTTTTTTTCTTTTCACGCATATAACGCATAGGACTCATCGCGTATTTTTTACGGAAAATCCGTATGAAATGACTTACATCATAAAAATCATATTTTTCCGTCAGTTCTTTAATGACCATCCGCCCCTCCATAAGTTCAGCCACAGCATTGCGGAAACGGCAGGAAAGTTCATATTCCGCAAAGGCACAGCCGGTCACCGTACGGAAAAGTTTCCGGAAGGCACTGATTCCCATATTGCAGGCATCTGCCCCTTCATCCGCAGTCACTCTCCGGCAGGGATTTTCTGCCATCAGACGGTATGCGGGGATAAGTTCTTCATAAGCAGATGTATGGTTATTGGCAAAATCCCCATTATCTGTTTTTGTCAGAAGCCTCACAAAAAAACGCAAAAGAACATACCATTTTTCAAGATCCCGCAAGGGACTTGAATATTTGCTGTATTTTTTAAAACTGGTTATCCCGTTATTGAAATCCCGGAGCATATTTTCCACAACATCTTCTGAATAAAGTTCTTTTACAATTTCCAGAAGAAATTCCTCAGGAATATATTTTTTGATAAGCGAGTGTCTTTCTTCCGGCGGCAAAAGCAGAATCTTGTGCAGTTTTTCCTCATTTCCCGGCAGGGAATCGGCAAGACGGCTGCAATCGATTACCGTCATAAGCAATAAACTTCCGGTAGAGGAAAATGCTGTTTTATGAGGCTCCCAGGGGGCGGTAAGCATACAGGCGACATTATCAAAAGAGAGCAGCTGCGTCCCGATTTTTTTACGGGATTCCCCGGCAAACTGGATATTCAGATGCAATGCTTCATGGAAATCGGAAACGGTATTTTCATATTTCAGATATTTGGGCGTACAGGAGAGCCGGCAGTGGCAGGGAACTGATTTTGTCAGATTCCAATCAAAAAATGTCTGTTTCATTTTTCCCTTTTCTTTTTCTCAAAAATATCCATTTGTCATATTTTACAGTTTTTATATAAAAATATACACCTGCTCTCATTTGTTTCAAGTAAAAAAATGCGTATATTTTACACTGAAAAAGATTATTTGCAAAGTCATTCAAA
This sequence comes from Victivallales bacterium, assembly GCA_045612485.1. GTDB lineage: Bacteria > Verrucomicrobiota > Lentisphaeria > Victivallales > UBA1829 > RGIG5327. The sequence continues at coordinate 9,062 of JAZKZE010000158.1, forward strand.
AATAAAATTACTGGAGCATGCCAATATGACTGTAAAAATATTGATTGATGAAAAGAATCCCACCCATAAAATTGCTTCCGGGGAATTTAACAGAATATATCAGGCAGTCACAGGAAAAGCCCTGCCGGTCATTTCTGAAGATGATGAAAAATCCGACTTGATCGTACTGGGAAGTGATAATGACAATCTTTTTGTCCATTTTCTTGTAATGCACAACGGGATCAGAATACCCAAAGCAAAAGTAATGAGCGATGAATATGAATTCATTTATTGCGAAAAAAATGGCAGAAAGATCCAGATCCTTGCAGGCGGCAGACCCCGTTCCCTCCTCTATGCAGTGTACCGCTTTTTTGAAATTACAGCCGGTTGCCGCTATTTCTGGGATAAAGATATTATTCCTGAAAACAGCAACCTTCAACTTTTCGGTCTGAAAAAGTACGAAAAACCCCGCTTCAAATACCGGGGAATGGCATATTGTCCCCACCGGAGCCTGAAAAGATTCCAGCCGGAACAGTGGGAGTATGAAGACTGGGTGAAAGAAATAGATTATGTGCTGAAAAAAAGGTTCAATACCTTCTGGATGCGCCTGGGTATCGAGGATATTTTCATGAAGGCTTTTCCGGGGATCGTGGAAGATCCCCGATATGAATGTCCCGGAGCACCGGTTCATTCTTATGATGACCGCAGACTTCTGCACCCGGTTTCATGGAAGGCACAGCTGCGGAAAAAAGTCATGCAGTATGCTTTTGAAAGGGATCTGCTTCACCCGGAGGAAGCGGGGGCTTTCACTCACTGGGATACCTATACCCCCCAATCCTTTCTGGACAAGGTCAACCCCACACTTATGAATGATGCAACGGCTGCAAAACTGGATAAAAGACACATTCATCTGGATATATCAGAAGACATCAATCTGGATTATTATTTCAGAGTCACCAAAGCCTCCATCGACAATTACGGCAGACCTGAGATCTTTTATGTCCGCGGAATAAGTGAACGTATCTGTTCCACCTCCCATGAAGAAAATATCAAATTCAAGATCTACTGCTACAAAAGGATCATTGCCAAACTGCGTACCGAATATCCCTATGCGGAGATCTGGTTCCACTCCTGGGACCTTATGTGCAACAAATGGACCCCTTCCGATGTACGGGATCTTCTGAACGTGATCGACAATGACCCCAATATCCACATGCTTTCCTTCACCAATGACGTTGAAGCAGGTATGAACGCCATTACTGAATGGGGTGTACCGCATAATTTCCCCTATATTCTGGGATTTTTCGTTGCCAATATGCCGGATTCGGAAATACAGGGAAACTTTGATATGATGGAAAACCGCCTTGCCATTGCACTGAAAGACCCCTGCTGTCACGGACTTGTTCTCTGGCCGGAAGCTTCCCATGTGGATAATTTCATTCAGGAATATATCTCTGTAAATGCCTGGGAAGAGGGGTATGAAAAAGCAGATGATTTTGTGGAAAGATTCTGTGAAGCAAGGTATCCCCTCCCCTTGCAGGAAAAAATGAAAAAAATCTGGCATAACGCTCTTGCCATCTACCGGAAAAGAAGGAAGATCTACCGGGATCCCAACAACCTTATTTCCGGTCACAGACTGAATGCCCAGCTGGGCTGTTCCTACATTTTTGACGAAAGGGATATTATCCGTTCAAGAAATTGTTTCAATAATTATTTTCCCCCTCTGGAAAATGCAGAAACTCTTTTTCAGGAGTTTGCCCTCCTGATAAAAAATGTCACTCTGGAAGAGTACATCAAACAGGATATACGGGATCTGGCAAAAAGTGTGCTTCTCTGCTGTACAGAATGTACCTTTGCCGCAACCGTCCTTCTGATGGAATTCTGGCGGAATGAAAGAACACAAACAGCAAAGGAAAAACTCCTTGAAGTGCTGAAGTTGCGCAAAGAATATCTTTTCCTTTATGCAGAACTTCTTGCGGCACACAAAGAAAATTCTCTTTATGATTCCATGCTTGCCGTGATCCATTCTCCTGCCGGAGACCATAATCCTGAAGTGGAAGAGATCCTGAAGGGCAATGCGGACAATACTTATTGCAGAGGTCACATAGCGGAATTGGCAAAGTATTGTTATATTCCGGAAGGGGATGTTTTCTGTCAATGGGTGGAAGAATCCCTGGAAAAGGGTTTTGAAGGCCGTTGGAAAAAGCCGGAGATCTTTACAATAAAACGTAAAGAGATTTCACAGAAATTTATGGATACACCGCTTGCAGAAATGGCTCCGGATGTGGAAAAAGCCCGTGCTGCTCTTCCGGAAACCTTTGCCGGACTTGCAAAAGCGGAGGAAAAAAGAAAAGAGATCGGCAAATTTGTAACAGCGATTCTGTAATCTGATACAAAAAAACGATCCTGTTCATCATTTCAGAAGGGGAGCCACCCGTATAAAAGAGGCTCCTCTTCTTTTTTGTCATACCCCGGTTATCACGCCATTACAGCAGTTTCCGCAGGATATTATATTACAAACTCTTACAGGACACATTCCCAGAGATAACCGGCACGCTCTTCCGTATCCGTCTCCCCGGCGAAGATCCGGTTTCCTTCTGCAAAACAGATGTCATGGCCGATATAAAGCTGATCTTCCCCGTCGGTGATAAGACCGAAATCTTCAAAATTGCGTTTTTCCCGGTCATAAGCAAAAAGATGACATTTCCCGTAAAAGCCGGAGATCCCGTAGATCCTGCCGTCAGGTCCCACTTCCAGAGCCGGCATTCTCCGCTCCGGGGTGGGACGGCCCAGATATTCCACTTCCGCAGTTTCCGGATGGATCCGCAAAAGATCTCCTGTGGCACAGCCAACATACAGAAGTCCGTCGCCGCCATTGAGCATCATATCAATGGGGCCAGCTCCCGGATACATGAGATCCGCCCCCTGGCCGGGCATGAGAGAATGGTTGAAATACTGCACGCTGTTGGTATCCGGATCATAACGGAAAAGATTATGAGTACGTGTATTCCATGTGGACCATACTCCCCCTTTATCATCCAGCGCCATGATATGAGGGGCACTTCCCATGTACTGCCGGAAACGGACAGTACGGGAGCGGATGTCAAAGGCGAAAAATTCAAAAACAGGATATGTCACCCCGTAGATCAATCCTCTTTCTTCATCTACCGTAATGGTCTGGATATAATCATGGGGTACCGGTATTCCCAGAAAATCATATTTTCCTGCTTCAAAATCGTAATAGAAGATCCTGCCGCCTTTTGCTTCCAAACGCTGATCCTCCCTGTGCAGACAGGCAGTTGCCCCGTAAGCATTTCCCTTGCGGTCAAGATGCAAAGAACGATGGATCTTGATCTCAAATTTTTCAGCTTCCCGTCCGTATGCCAGATCTTTAAAAGAACCGCTGGCAGGATCAAATTCCACCATCAGATCGTTATTGAAGGAGGTCATACCGCAAATAACAGTTTTGCGTTCCGGGTGATAGGCAAGACTTGTAAAAGAGATAAGATTATTTTTCCAATCCTCATTGGAGGTGAAGTCACGGTACCCCATCGTCCGGAGAGGACGGCTTACAGGGTGTCCGAGTTTACGCATAACATGTTTTACTACTTTCATATAAAAATCCTTTCTGTGATTTTTTCCATATTTACCTGACAAAGTTATCATACCGTCCCACGGAAGCAGGATTGAGTATGAAGGGGTTTGTTTCAGCACACTTGCGTACATAAGCAATAAATTCCTTACGCAATTTTTCATACTGTGCCGAATCATTCTTTTTCTTTGCCGTATAAAGTTTTCTGCTCAGAATACCGCCTTCAAGTCCGGCAGAAATAAATGCGATGCGTTCAAGTTCTTCAGGAGAATCTTTTACTTTCATCCGAGCCTTTTCCAGAAGTTTCTGCAAAGAAGCGATTACTTTTTCATCAAAGAATTGCAAATACTCTCCTTCCGCATTTGCGGCGGCACTGGTGGTCTTTTCCAGAAGATCGAAATATGCCCGCATTTCCCCGGCAGCTTTGCCGAATCCATGCTTGCAGAAATCTTCTGCAATATCCTCAAAACTCAATCTGTCCGGATTCCAGAGTGCCTTTGCCAGGGAATAATAGACAAGACTTTTATATGCCCAGTGGTGTTCCATACAGTCAATATCTGTTCCTTTGATCACATTGGCTTTGAATAATTCAATATCCTCAAATATCTTTCTGGAAAAATCCTGTGGAGCCAGTTCAGTATAAAAACCTCTCAAGGCATTGGTTCTCCAGAAATATTCGCCCGGGAATGTTGCATATTTTTTCATATCACCAATATGATTTTGCCGCAGGGATTCCTTCGTATAATTCACATTTGCAATAAGAATAAGCAAAGAGGGATGGGGTTTGACCTTTACCGGTGCGGAAGTATAGTGGCTGTACACATACATATAGATCTTTGCATCCGGTCTTTTCTTTGTAACGATCTCCGCCACAGCATTGGAAAATGCCAGTACCCGGTCGGTCAATGCCACATATTTCACATTCTGCCGGGTCATACCCAGAAGGAAGGGGATATTTTCCGGGGCAGCATTTACAGGATCAAGTTCCCGGCATTTTACACACATACAGAATGCAGGTCCTCCGCCATCGGTAAGAGGAATGGAAACAACATTTGTTTTCGGATTTTCCTCCAGAGCCTTCAGTGAATCCTGTGCCACCTGCCGGATCATATTCTTATTGCTGTGGCAAAGACGGAAACGCAGAGGAGAGGCATCCTGGGAACGGCTGCCATTGCTTTGCAGAGCAAAATATTCCGGATGGGTATTTTTGAACCGCATATAGAGATTATTCTTTTTTGTGTGGCTCAAACCTCTTGCCCATTTCACCCCTTTTTCCCTGTCGGAAACGATCCCGTACCAGTTAAAATAAGCGGCGGTTTCCTTATCGACTTTCGTTAAGTATGTTTTCAGATCCACGGAACATTTTTCCGCCCCCCGGGCAGCTCTGGGGAAATATACTCTTGCAGAACGTACCGCCCGTGTGGAAAGTTTGGGTGTTGAATGTAAAGAAAGCATCGGCGCATAAAGGGTTGGACTCCGCGGGATCACCGTACCGCCTTTCCCCGGCCAGAGTTTACGGTAACCGGTCGTTTCCAGAAAATACCGTACTGCAAGAGTGGGGCCCAGCCCTTTTCCGCCGAGATACAATCGGTTTCCTTTTGTTTCCGCTATTGCCGTATCCACACCCGCTTTTTTCAGATCTATGGAGGCAATATGAGCATTGGATTCATCAAAAAGGATGATGGCATTGCCGCTTGACGGGACAGACCGGACGATTTTAAATTCTGCTCCGGTAATTGCCTGAAGAGTTTTACTCAAAATTTTTGCATTTCTGAGAGTGGATTGGGCAGGAGAAGCAATCACAGCTTTGGCCTTGCCGTTTTCACTTAAAAGAAAGGCTTTTCCGGGAGCCTTATATTTCTTGTAAACAACTTTATTTTTAAATTCCGCAGGAACAGGCAAATTCCCCGGTTTTCCCAGAGGAACCAGTCCCCATTGGGTCTTTTCAGGAAAATCTTTGCGTAAAGCAATATTGGCAGGACTTCTGAATAAAGTAACAAAAAGTTTCTGTAAATCGGCGGAAGCACGCCCCCGTTCATTGAGAATAAAGAGTCCGTATTCATCCGCTTCCCCCAGGATCTCATTTCTGCCGGGGACAAGCCGGAAAGGATTGGTGGCGATCCAGTAAAGAAAACCTTTGCCGACTTTGTTTACTGTAAAGGCAGGAATATTTCCTTTATTTGTCCGGAACTCACCCAGAACGGTTGCCGTGGTAAGTTTACCGGGTTTTGTATTGATTCTATTGTTCCATTTCAGTTCCCGGGAAGTTATTGCTGCATTTTTCCGCCAGCTTTCCCCGGAAGAGGTAAAGACAAACTCCTTTACATCACTGCTTTTCACCGAACCAAAGGAGGAAAAACCGAAGAGAGAGGCTATTTCCCCCATAGTACGTTTTCCACCTGCAAGGAAAGAAGGGATATTGCCGCTTGTAACGATAACTCCGCCTTTTTCCAGATACTCCTGTACGGTTTTCAGGGTATCCGGATCTGTCCAGCTTTTTCTCTTTTTGTCATATTTAAGAGTTTCTCCAATATAAACAAGGGCATAATTTTTATATTCAGAAGGTAAAAGATGTTTTATACTTTTATACTCCACATTCTCATTGCGTAAAGCAAGAGATACTCTTGAGGCATCTCCGCCTGTAATAACCGCAGGATATTTGACAGGGATCTTCTGAACATCAGGAAATGTATTGAAAAGTGTCAAAAGAAAAGAAGCAAATCTTTCAGTTCCCCTGCCCTGTTCATTCAATTCCCATTTCCCATTTTTGGCATGGTACCCAAGTTCGATTTCCCCGTTGCCGGCGATCCGGTGTAAAGTGGGGGACAGATAATATACTCTGCCTTTACCGTAAGTGCGTACAGTTCCGGAAATATAGTTTTTTCCTTTTACCGTAAAGACAAGCAGACTTTTTGCTTCCGTAAGATCTGAAGCGGCAAGTGCGGCATTCCGCAGCCAGGAGGTATATTTTCCTTTACAGGAACTTTTTGCCGCAAGCGTTTTTTCCGTCACGACCGCAAAAGCCGCAGGATCTCCGGGTAAATGAACAAAAGACTTGAACCCCAGGAATTCCGCATACTTTTCTGCAAGTACCAACTCATTGCCTGTTAAAAAGAAAGGAACATCACCTGTGAGAATCAGAATACCGCCGCCGGAAACATATTTTCTGACCTTATCAAAATCAGTATCACTCCAGGCTTTTAATGCGATCCCCTGAACACTTTCTCCTATATAAACAGCACTGTACGCTGAATAAACATCACTTGAAGGCCATGTACGGATCGTTTGGGAAGCGATATTTCCATCGGTAAGGATCTTGCCGGTTTTCCATGTATCGGAACCGTGTCCGAGAAGAAGAACCGGTTTTTCCGCAGCTCCGGCAGTAAAAAATACTGTCAGGAGAAATAGAAAATTAAAAATATAATGATAAATCTTCATTTTATGTCCTGTCAATTTTCCGTAAGTCTGATTTTGAACATGGAGGTGGTGATCCGGTATTTACGCCGTATCTCTGAAACCGTATCATGGGATACATCCCCGGCATACTGAAGAAGATTCGCCGCCCGGTTGTGTCTTACATGGACACCTCTGAAAACGGAAGATGTACTGGATTCCCTGTCGATAAATGCCCCCTGCCCTTCGTAACTGCTCCAGTAGGAATCCATAAGAAGGGGCCGCAGACGGATATTTTCCGGAATGCTGTTGGCATACCAAGCAGAATGATTGGCAAAATCCCGGAAACGGGAGTAACGCAGGATATTGTTGATCGTTCCGAAAGTCTTTGCTGTTCTGTTTTCAAGAGTGGGAGAGTATTTGGCAGGGGTGGAGGCGGGACAAAGCCAGATATCCGGTTTCGGCAGATACCCATTGTTGAGAAAAGCTGCAAACCAGTAAATAGCAGCAACCTTTCCATCGGCATCATACGCTTTGTTATTGTTCGGCGGGATCCAGTCTTTATAATCATCTGCATAATTGACGATTACCAGGTAACACTGACGCAAGTTATTGACACACTGGGTGGAAACAGCCATTTTTCTTGCTTTGCCCAACGCAGGAAGCAGCATCGCTGCAAGAATGGCGATAATGGCAATTACAACTAAGAGTTCGATCAGGGTAAAACAACTTTTTCTGAAAGACCCCTTCATAAAGGGAAACAGGGTGTGTTTCTCTTCTGTACGGTACTTCTCCATTTGTTTTTTCATTTTTTACCTTTGGTTTATGGATGTTTTTATAGAATGATTTCTGCTTTATTATTTTCCTTTGAAAAGCAAAGTAAGATGTGTTTTCAGTTCAGTGATCTTTATAACCCCTTTTTCAATAACAAGTTGCGGCAATGCTTCCGAAGAAACTGCATTGAGAAAATATCCTTCTTCCTCCGGAACATTGATTTCCAGTTCTGTAACAGTTTTTTCATTTTCAGGATTCAGGAGATGGACAGCTCTTCTCCCGTCTTCAAGAATGACGCGTTCCACATATATATTTTCCTTATTGAGATGGATCGCTTTGGGAAGAATTGCAATAAGATTTTTGCAGAATTCTTCTTCAGATCCGGGAGTATTTTCCGGAAGGGGAAGGATCGTTTCCCCTTCAAAGGGATACTGTTCTCTCTCTTCCCCATTTTCCCGGTAAACACCCGGAACACCGAGAAAGACAAGTTTTACTCCCTCCTTTCCCAGCTTGCGGATCTTTTCCACTTCTTCATCAGAAAGATATTCTGCATGGGGAACAATAAGGAGTTGATTCTTCTTTTTGACGCCGGATAATGAAACAACAGAGTAAACAAATCCCTTTTCAACGAGAGTATCCGCTGCAAGATAGAATGTTTTATCGTAAGCATGTTCCGCAAGAAGGCGGGCATCCGGAAGATAAAGAAGCGACACATCCTCCAGTACAGTACCGGAATAAAGAGCGTAATTTTCTTTGAAATAGTGGAAACAGTTCCGGATCGTGGAATAATGTGTTTCATCATCCAGCAGCATTTCTGAACCGTGTTTTACAGCCCGTGCAGCCCAGTTTGTCCCCGCGATCCCGCCATAAATCATTCCTTCAAAAATCACTCTTTTCATTGCTTCAGGGGTTTTGGGTTCCGTTCCGAAATCCTGCCATAAGGTATTAAATATTTTTTTATCTGCCATGGCAGCGATTTTATAGGCGACAACGGCGTTTTTAAGTTTGCCCTTGTGATTTCTGCCGATAAACCGGGGAGGAGTTTCTATAAAAACAAAATCGGAATACTTGTCATTGGCGATCTCAAACCCCAGTTGGGCGGCAGAGATCTTACTGTCGGCAAAACCATTATTGACCAGTATTTTCAAAGGCTTTTCACTCAAGGTTTTTGCGTTTTTATAGATATTTACAAAGACTTTTTCATAAAGAGAACGGTAATAACGCAACGCCATGATCGCTATGGGATCTGTTCCCCGTACCAGCGGAACGATGGGCAGCCGGACATGCTTGAAAGAAGGCAACCCGACAGAACGGGGATCCGCAATATTTTCTTCCAGAAAACGGCGGAACCCTTCCAGACACCGTTCGCAGCGGCAAACCGGAGCTACCGCATTATCCACATGGAACCCGTCAAGCCCGATCTCCCGGATACCGTATTCCAGTACCCGGGGATAGTAATCCTGATAATATCTTGAATTCAGACACAGGTAATCACGGTAATTATCCGATTCCACACCATTGGCGCGTTTGATCCGCATGGAATCTATATCAGGGATCTCGCAGGCAAGTGCTTCATCATAAACGCTGTTTATGGTGGCATACCCCAGTACGGTCATATCATATTTATGGGCGATCTCCACGATCGTTGCCGTATTCTGCATCTCTTCTTTTTCAAATTCCAGCCCCATAGACTTGTAAAAATGCGTATAGATAAGATTTACCCCCATATCCGCAAGACGGGCAATAGCTTCTTCCGTATGAAGTCTCCTGTACCAGGATTCCACCCATTCACCATTTCCGAAAAGGGTTTTCCTGTTTCCGTTTCTTCTCTTGTAAAAAGCAAGCGGTTCATGTCCCCAGAACGCCCACAGAATCGGTTTTTCGATCATCTTTACTCTCCTGTTATTTATATTTCCGGAACTTAATATATCTGTAAAAGAGAAAAACAACAAAATTTTTTCTGCCAAATAAACTGCGATTTTCCGCCAGAAATATTTTACAGATTTTTATACCGGAAAAAGTTGATTTTTTCAATCCGTTATATTATATTTAGATAGAGGAAACAGAAAGGGGTACTGAATATGGACACAAGAGATGGAAAACACGCCGGTATGATATTTTCAGACAATGTAACTGAAATAGGTCATCTCACCAGAATCGCCTGCTTTTACCCCCATGTGATCCGGCTCGGCCATTTTGAAAAAGCCGCCTTTATCCCGAAACGGCAGATCGAAAATACCCAGATATGTATCCAGACTTACAGTACACCTGTTTCACCGGATCTGCTCATTGACGGAAAATATTACAGTGTAAGCTGTCCGCGAGTCCTGATCAAACGCTGCGGAGAGATCCATGAAATACCTGTACAGGGAAATGTAAGCAGTTTTTATTTTGTTTATGCCCCCGGCTCCGGTATTGAAAAAATGCTTCCGCAGGATCTTGTCTGCAACAGTCTTATCCTCACATCGCATTTGCAAACCCTGATCGGTCAGGCAACAGATTTGTGCCGCAGTACAGGGGATTTCGGAGTTTGCGACAGGATCGATGAATGTTGTTTTGCCATGTTGCAGGAGATCGTTTTGAGTCTTGCTGTCCGGAATAATCCGCCGAAAGAGACAGGTCAGAAGATCGGTCAGATCCTTTCCTGGCTGCAACATCACTACTGCGAACCGGTCAACTGGGAAGATCTTGCACTTCAATTCGGTTTTTCGGAGCGATCTTTTTTGCGGCATTGGCAGAAAAATATGACTTGTTCCCCGAAAGAATACATTATAAAACTGCGTTTTGCCAGAGCGGAAAATATGCTTTCAGATTCGCATTTAAAAATATCGGAAATCGCAGCAAAGATCGGCTACGGTTCGACGGAATCCTTTATCAATGCCTTCCGGAAAAGATACGGCATCTCCCCACTCGCCTACCGCAAACGTTTCTGGCTGCAATAAGTTCCGGAAGGATAGCTTCACAGCTCCCTAAATGAAAAAGAATAAAAAAAGAATAAACGCAATGATGAAGGCATCGAATTTTTCTAAAACATTTTCAGCGGCTATTTCATAAGTCCTCTTCAGTATATTGAACAATAAAAAATAGTACAAGATACGGAAAAAGTCAATTATGAGCTGTATCATCAAGAGACTGCAAATCGTCAACAACTTGTTGACGGATTGGAAACAGACCTGTTTTCAATCCCGTGGGGACACCATGTCCAAATTATTAACCGCTGTGGAGGCGATGCAAATAAAGCTCTTTTCTATGTCCGAAAGACAGCTGAATTCAACTGGTCACGCAGTGTTCTGATGAATTTTCTTGATACCGATCTTTATGAACGGGAAGGAAAGGCTGTCAGCAATTTTCAGGCGGCATTACCTTTGCCGCAAGGAGATTTGGCACAGGAAATAACCAAGGATCCCTATAATTTCAACTTTCTGACTCTGGAAGAAAATTATAAGGAAAAAGATTTAAAAAAGGCTCTGCTTGCTAATATCACCAAATTTCTATTGGAACTCGGTAATGGCTTTGCATATATGGGTAGAGAATATCGCCTGAATGTGGGAACGACAGAGCAGTTTTTGGATTTGCTTTTCTACAATGTCAATCTGCGGTGCTATATTATCATAGAAGTAAAAACCAGTGATTTTGCCCCGGCTGACCTTGGTCAACTTGGTACTTATGTAGTGGCAGTAAACCATATCCTGAAAAAAGCTGATGACAATCCGACGCTGGGGCTTTTGATATGCAAGAGCAAGGATAATATTCTTGCCCAGTATGCTTTGGAGTCCAGCAATGTTCCTATCGGAGTATCGGAATATGAACTTGCCCAACTCTATCCGGTAGATTTCAAATCATCTCTGCCCACGATTGAAGAAATAGAGCGCAGCTTGGAAGAATCAACAGGGGAGCAGGAATAATGCAATTAAAAGACATTTGCTGTGCACAATCATCGAACATTGCCCTGAAAGATTTAAAACACAACAGCGGACCGTATCCGATTTACGGAGCAAGTGGTTTTATTACTTGTGTTGACTTTTTTAAGATAGATAAACCGTATGTAGGAGTGGTCAAAGACGGTGCTGGGGTTGGCAGGGTTATGTTGCTCCCGGAAAAATCATCCGTCATCGGAACAATGCAAAGTATTATCCCAACCGCAGGTACTGATGCAAAATACTTATCGTATTTGCTGGATTTTTTGGACTTGGAGCGTTACTGTTCAGGGGCAACAATTCCTCACATTTACTTCAAGGATTATGGTAAAGAGACAATTCCGACACATTCTCCCGAACAACAACAAGAGATATCTGCCGCTCTTGATAAAATTACAAAATTGATTGCCCTGCGACAGGGGCAACTTGCAAAGCTTGACCAACTAGCGAAATCCCGATTTATAGAGATGTTCGGGGATGTTGGGAGTTCTCATTTTCCGATAGTCGCATTGGAGGATTTATTCAAAGTTGGATCCAGCAAGCGAATCCTTCAATCAGAACAAGTTAAATATGGAGTGCCATTCTTGCGAATCTCTGATTTAATAAAAAAAATTGATGATTGTTTTGAAGCAGCCTCTCTATTCATTTCAGATCAAAAGTTCTTAATGCTCAAGCAAAATGGAGATGTGCCCGCTCCAGGAGACATTTTAATCACTTCCCGCGGAACATTGGGGCGTTGTTACATTGTCAAGCCGGAAGACCGTTTTTATTTTCAGGACGGAATGATTAGTTGGCTTTCTCCCAAAGATAGTTCTATATCAAATATATACTTGGTTTCGTTATTCAAGCAGATCGGAGTTAAAAAACAAATAAACAAAATGTTGGCAGGATCAACCGTCGATTATTTATCTATTGCTATGCTGAAAAAATTGCAAGTGGTTTTGCCTCCGCTTGAGCTGCAGAACGAGTTTGCAGCGTTTGTTGAACAGCTCGACAAATCAAAAGTTATTGGTGAAAAACAAGGATTTATGCTTGAAAAAATCACTTGCCACGATATATTATAGTGGGGATTTGTGAATTATGGATAAATTTGATGCAATATGTAAAATTTTTGAAGAAACTGCCGGGGGAAAAAATTCCGCAGCAGTTGCTTTAGCGTGCCGTAATTGCCTTTTTGACGTTGCCAAACTTATTTTTGAAATAAGCAAAGTAAAAATCCCCGAATCAGCCTCCTTGCTTGAGTTGTTGGACTCTCCGGTTGTTGTTGCATATATCAGTAATCCGGAAGTAATGAACTCCCTGCAGTATGTCCGTATCCTTGGTATTAATGCACAACACGGCAAGCATATCAAAAAAACAGAAGCAAAGCTCGCTTGCGACAACACCGCTTTCTTTTTAGGTTTTATTCGGAATAAACTTTATCCGGAACAGCACAATGCTGCTTATGAAAAACTTCCTTACATGAGCGAAGCAGCAACCAGACGGCTCTACATTGACTTATATTTGCAGGAGGCCGGTTGGGAAATCTTGACTGCTGAAAATGTCATTCTGCCGGGGAAAGCCGGTATTGAAATTCAAGTTGAAGGTATGCCAAACGCCGAAGGTATTGGTTTTTGTGACTATGCCCTTTATGGTAAGGATGGCAAACCGCTTGCTATTGTAGAAGCGAAGAAAACCAGTGTTGCTCCGGAAGTCGGTCGGCACCAGGTAATGCTGTACGGCGACTGTATGGAGAAAAAATATGGATATCGCCCTGTTCTCTACTATACTAATGGCTATGAAATAAAGTGTATTGACGGTCTTTATCCTGATCGGGAACTTTACGCTTTCCATACCCTTTCCGAATTGGAACTGTTGATTCAGCGGCGAGACCGTAAAAACATTACAGATCTGCGTATTCGTGATGACATTACCAATCGCCCCTATCAAAAAATGGCGATTACCAATTTGTGTGAGCGTTTGAATCAAAAATTTAGACGTGGTCTTCTGGTTATGGCAACCGGAACAGGAAAAACGCGTGTTTCTATTTCTATGGTTGACGTGTTGTCCCGTAACAAATGGATAAAAAATATACTGTTCCTTGCAGACCGTACTTCTTTGGTCTGGCAGGCATTCAAGAATTTTGAAAAGCTGCTTCCTGACCAAAGTTATTGCGTTTTGTCTGACAGCAAGTTGAATAAAGACCTAAATGCTCGGATTATGTTTTCCACCTACCAGACAATGATTAATTATGTGGATGGTGAAGATAAAAAGTTTTCATCCGGGCGTTTTGACCTGATTATTGTGGATGAAGCACATCGCTCCATTTTCAATAAGTACGGAGCAATATTTGATTATTTTGACAGTTTGCTGGTCGGACTTACCGCAACCCCCAAAAGCGAAGTTGATGCGAATACTTACCGGATATTTAAGTGTGAAAGCGGTGAACCCAACTTTGATTATTCTCTGAAAGATGCTGTTGCAGAACACTATCTGGTCCCGTACAAAGTAGTCAACCGCACTACAAAAATTTTGACTCACGGTATAAAATATGCAGATCTTTCAGCAGAAGAAAAACAGCATATTGAAGAGGCATTTGCTGATGAACCGCCGGAAATGGGATATGATGTCGAAAGTAATAAAATATTCCGCAAGATTTATAATGAAACAACCTGTGACCGGGTTTTGCAGGACTTGATGGAACAAGGATTGAGAATCGAAAGTGGTGACAAACTTGGAAAAACCATTATTTTTGCCTATAACCATAAACACGCCCAGCTGATTGTTGAGCGTTTCAATGCCTTATATCCGTCATATGGAGAAAAATATTGTCAGTTAATTGATAACACCATTACATATGCGAATGATCTAATCCGAAAATTTGAAGAACAGCCGGATTTTCAAATCGCAGTCAGCGTTGATATGCTCGATACTGGCATCGACGTTCCTGCTGTATTAAACCTGGTGTTTTTCAAGCCGGTAAAATCTAAAATCAAGTTTGTACAGATGATTGGGCGCGGAACACGACTCTGCGAAAATCTCTTCGGACCGGGAAAAGACAAAGAGCATTTTCTGATTTTTGATTATTGTGGCAATTTTGAATACTTCGGCGAAAATCCGGATACAGTTGATCCTGTCGGTTCTCTTTCCATTACCCAACGCCTGTTCAATATCCGCTTGGGCATCTTGATCGAGCTGCAGAAAATTGAGCATCAGGAAATTGAATTCAACAGAAATTATCATAAAAAGTTGTTGGAACAACTCCACGGGGAAATTGTAAAAATCAGAGCAAATAATTTTCGGTTGCAGGTTCGCAAAGAAATGTCCTATGTGGATAAGTATTATGATCGGGATATATGGTTAAACCTCTCTGATATCAACCAGAAGGAAATAGAAGCTCATTTGACATACCTTCTGGATGCAGATTCCACAGAACCTGAAAATGTAAAACTCTTTGATGCCAGAATGCTGGATATTGAAATTGCGCTGCTTCTTACCGGAAAAACAGCTCGTGCCAAAAAGTCAGTAGAAGTTGTGCGTAAGGTCGGACAGCATTTGTTGAACAAAGCCTCAGTGCCGCAGATTATGGCAAAGGCAGAACAATTGAAAACGCTTGTAAGTGAACAATTCTGGCTTGCTCCTTCTGTTGAAAAGATGGAATTCCTCCGTGAAGAACTGCGTGATTTGATGCAATTTGTTACTGGCGATCCAAACAAAAAAATTGTCATTCATATTGATGATGAAACAGAGGATGCTGGCGAACTAGACGGAGAACTGATTGATATCCGTACTTATCGACAAAAGGTAATGGACTATCTCAAAGAGCATACTGATAATCCGGTAATTCAGAAAATTCATACACTGGAAAAAATAAATGCTGACGATTTGAAAGAACTTGAGGACATCCTTTGGCATCAGCTCGGCACGCGCGAAGACTATGCTGCCGAAGCCGAAAACAAAACCCTTGCCGTATTTGTCCGAAGTTTGATTGGTCTGGACCAGAATGCGATCAATAAAAAGTTCGGAGAATTTTTGGACGGCAATGCTTTAACTGCTCAACAGCAGGAATTTGTCAAAGCCATTATTGACTATGTTCGGGCAAATGGTGATATCTCAAAAGATGACTTAATAAGCAAAGAACCTTTTGCGGATTATAATGTCGCAGAACTTTTTGGAGATAAACTATCTGTTGTTATTCAGATTATCAATACCGTTAATAACTCTGTAATTGCGGCATAATTTGCCGAGAACAATCATCAGCAATTTTTCTGTGCACTTGATGCTTTGAAAAGTAGAGTTTTGAAATAAAACGAAGCTTATCCGGGAATTGTTTATTTCTCTCTGCCCATTCAAAAAGGAAATGCCAGCCAATTGACATCTTTAATTATATTCTGCCGCTTTTCTGCAATGCGGAAAACCCGTATTCCAGAAATTTTCGTGCCTTGGCAGTTACCGCCGATAATCCGAAAAGCTTAACAGTTTCCCGGAAAAGAGTGTCTTTTTCGCAGGAATTGAAATCTATTAACACTTCGTACATAGCGTTTGCCAACTCTTCCGGCGGGATTTCATCGATAGCCCGTTTGGTTTCATCGCTGTTTCCGACACGGTAAACGCTATAGTTGGCAGCGGTGTGTTCTGATGACCAGAACACACGATCTTCGCCATGCTGTGTTGTTTCCAAATTTTTCGGCAGGCACTCATCCAGAACTCTTTGAATATTACCACCGGTTCGACTGAAGCCCCACGCTCTTGCGATACGCCGTTTAAGCAGATTTTCATATATTGGAGCTTCTTGGGCAATGACTTCGGCGATTTGCTGCTGAATGATTTTACGTCCGGAGAGTTCGTAAAAATCTTCCTGATTCAAATAATGCAAATTACTCCAAATACGGTATTCTTTACGATTTGCAGAAACCACGTGTGGTTCTGAAGCATATTGTGATGACTCAGATTCTGTTACCGGTATATCTTTGCTGGGTTCTTCTGAAGCAACAGAGGTTATATTGGGAAGTTCCCAAGAAGACTCTTTTGCTTTTTCAATAACATCCAGCAGGGCGTTTTCTGCCTGTTCCCGGTCAAATGCCCAATCAACACTCCATGCACGATAAGTGTGCCATCCCAGACCTTTCAATACCTGATGCCGCAGGTTATCGCGGTCACGCGTGGTCTTTTGAGATGCGTATGCGGCATTGTCGCACTCGATACCCAACAAAAATTCTTCCGGTCTTTCCGGATGCCGCAGTGCCAGATCTATGCGGAAGCCGGAACAGCCGACATTGCGTTCAACGGTATAGCCTTTGCCGGTAAGGAACTCGGCAATTTCATTTTGCAGACCATCTGTATCGTTTGCAGAATCGCTGCCGGAATAGATGTTGACTTTTTTCTCTGCATAATCAAGGAAATACTTCAAGTGAGCCGCACCGACGGCATTGGTCCGAGACAATTCAATTTGATTGGCATGGATACTGGAAAATACAACGACCTGTTCCTTGGCTCTGGTAATTGCCACATTGAGCCGCCGTTCACCGCCCTGACGGTTCAACGGTCCGAAATTCATTGAAAATTTTCCGTTGGCATCAGGAGCATATCCGATGGAGAAAAGAATGACATCTCGTTCATCTCCCTGGACATTTTCAAGATTTTTGACAAACAATGGTTCTTCTTGAGTGTCGCTGAAATATGACTCCAATGCCGGATGTTTTGAACGTTCTTTTTCAACAAGGTCTTCAATCAAATCTTTTTGAGCCTGACTGAATGTTACTACACCGATGGAACGATATTTGCCATTAGCCGCTTCCAATCGGTCAAATATATATTTTACCAGTGTTTCAGCTTCTTTGCGATTGGTTCTGCTTGCTTTGCGATCATAAATACCATCGGGGACAAATTCAAAGCGGATGCCAAGCTTTTCAGTATTACGAGCCGCCGGGAATGTATATAAACGGTCTTCGTAATAATGATGATTACTGAATGCGATCAATGATTCATGGCGGCTGCGATAATGCCAGTTCAAATGTGTTGAATGAACTCCGGCAACAATACACTCGTCAAGAATGCTTTCCAGATCCTCGGTATCTTCCGGTGTACTGTCATCACTTTCATTTTCACCTTTCTGGAAAAAGTTGGTCGGCGGCATCTGTTTCGGATCTCCTACAACGATCAACTGTTTGCCACGTGCAATCACTCCGATTGCATCCCATACCGGTATTTGCGATGCTTCGTCAAATACGATCAAATCGAAAGCTGCATTGTCTGCGGGCAGATATTGAGCCACGGACAATGGACTCATCAGAAAACACGGTTTCAAAACAGGAGCAAGGGTCGGTATTTGTTCCAGCAATGTACGCACAGGCTTCTGTCTGGCGCGTTTTTCACATTCACGCTTGAGAATTCCCAACTCCGTACCTTCCGGACACGGACCGGAACGGCGGCGCGGCAGCTTGGCGGCGAGTTTGGCAAATATCAGTTTTTTGGTCAAATTCATATATTCAGCATCAAATTCAGCGAATTTTTTTACTCTTTCGTTTTGAGCCGCTCCGCTGAATTGACAAAGCAGTGGTGATTTTCCCAAAATCTGATTCAGCATATTTTTGAAAAACAGAGTATCGTAAAATTGGGCAAATTTTTCTGAAATGCCGCCATTTTCAAGCATTGAAACCAATGCTGCCAATCCGCTTGCATTGACCTCCGCTCGCAGATTTCGATAACGCAGCATATTTCGCAAATGCGGTATATGGGCAATGATCTTTTGAATTTTTTCCAGCAGGATATCAACATCCGTAATAGTAGTTGATGAACTTGCATATTCTGCAAACTTTTGCAATTTTGCCTGAAAATCGTTCCATGCCTCAAGCATATTATTGATTGCTTCACGCAACATAGAGTCCCTGCTGCATTTCCGTGAAACATCAGGCATCAAATCCTGCAGCTTGAACAGGACAGCCTGTTTGGCTTTATCATCAAAGCGGCAAATTGTTTGAACCTGATCAAGAATAGCTTTGCACTGTTCGATTTTACGGCTCAAGCCATCCCAATTAGTACTTTCTCCATCCCACTGTTTTCCCAATAAGGTACTTGCTTTTTCTTTGCCATTTTCATATGATTTAAGGCAATCAACATATTGCCGGGCATCAGGGATAAGTGCTTTCAGTTCTGGAATTGAAAGTTTTACACCGCCGCTTTTTTTCAAAGAAGAGAGTTCTTTGAGTAAAGCATTATTTTTAAAGAATTTTATTAGGAAAAAAGCGGCTTCATTCAGGGCAATACGTTCTTCTATGCCGGGAAAATCAAATTCAGTAAAGGTTTCCAAACGATAATTTTTCAGTTTTTCCTTGAAGATCGTGAGATTTCTGGCATTTTCTGCGTATGAAGCAATGAAATCCATTTTTTCCGGGAATTCGTCACAGAAGAATGCGCCCG
Organism: Victivallales bacterium; assembly: GCA_045612485.1. Classification (GTDB taxonomy): domain Bacteria; phylum Verrucomicrobiota; class Lentisphaeria; order Victivallales; family UBA1829; genus RGIG5327. Next base: position 28,115 of record JAZKZE010000158.1, read on the forward strand.
GTATATCTTCACTGTTTTTTACGGCTTCCAAAAGCACTGCCGTTTGGTAAATTATATTGATATCTTTGAGATCCTGCAATGAAAAATTTTCTGCAGCAGTTTTCAGATTCCGCTTCAAATTGTCAATTGCTGATACGAGCTCTTTCGCGACAGACGATAAATTGTTTTCAGTAACCGGACTCCATTGCAAAGCATCAAGCATTTCCAGCGCCTGTAAACTTTCGGCAGAAATATGCTGTCGGGCTTCAGTCAAATCTATGAATTTTTGCCGGGCATTGACACAATTCTCATAGGATTGGGTAAGGAAATCAGCATCAAGCGTAACATCATCAACTGTAATATGCTTCTGAAGGCTCATCAGGTGAGTAAAGCAATCATAGGCAGAATAGCCGTTAGGATATTGCCGGTGCAGTTCATTGACATAATCATCGAGTTCTTTCCGCAATGAAGTTAATGTGGCAACGGTATTTTCCCATTCCGCAGGAATTCCGACATCAGCTGTTTGCAACGCTTCATTGAATTGTGCCAGAACTTCCGATTTCCCGGATTTATTTGAGTGCAATTCCAAACAAAACGGTTTCAAGCCGATTTGTGATAACCTTTTATGGACCACATCCAAAGCGGCTTTTTTTTCTGAAACAAACAATACTCTTTTTCCCAATGCCAAATTATGTGCGATAATATTGGTAATGGTTTGTGATTTGCCTGTTCCAGGCGGTCCATGCAAAACAAAGCTCTTTCCCATTTCGGAATAGAGAACCGCAGCCAGCTGTGACGAGTCGGCACTGACCGGGCAATAGAGGCGGGATAAATCCAAATGTTCACTGATTTTTTCAGGTGGAAATACTTCAATGTTATCATCAAAGAGTCCACTTCCGGAAATCAGGTGTGCAATCAGAGGGGTCTCTTTCAATACATCAATCCGGGCTGTCATATCATTCCACATGACAAATTTGCCAAAAGAAAAATGTCCGATACGGGCTTCTTCCCGGACTTCCCAGCCTTTCATATCTTTGATGGCCTGTCTGAAAATTTGCATCACCAACGCAACATCCACACCGGAAGCGTCTGTCGGCAGAGGTGATATGCCGGGAATAGTCAAGTGGTATTGGCTGCGAAGCAGTTCCAATAATGTTTCATTGATGATAGTTTCGCCATCTACGCGTGAAAGTTTGATACCTTCATTTATTGATTTACGCTGCAATCGAACCGGCAGCAAAAGAATGGGAGCAAGGTATGATTTTTCATCGAGCTCAGAAACTTTCCACTCCACAAAACCGATTGCCAGATACAAGGTGTTAACGCCGCCTTCTTCCAAATCAGTTTTACCTTGGCGGTAAAGGGCTGTCAGACGGCGAATCATTTCATTCGGCGGCAACATTGTCCATAGCCGTTGCTGACCGAGTTCGCGCTCAAGCAAAACCTTGATTTCCGGTTTTACATCGCTGTTCCGCAGCATGGTCAAATCATGCAGATCTTTTTCACCAAGCAAATTCGGCAGAGAATTGAGAGTCAGAGCTTCATTATCTGCAATTTTATCTTCAAGAATGGTTATATCCGGACAGGCAATCGGAATAATAAACTTGGTATCCCGTACATTCAAAAGCCGATTACGCAGAGATAAGTCAAGTAATTTATTTGTCCACCGTACTACTCTTGCCGGTTGACTATTTTCATTACTTAGTTGTGATAAATCGATTTCTTTTTCCAAGCGACGCGCTTGTTCGGCTTCCTGTTCAGCAACTTTACGGTCAATTGGAACAAATTCAACGCCATTTACACTGCGTTTTAATGGCAGTGGTCTGATTCCGCTGTAACGGGCGCGGATCACATCAATAGCACACTCAAATTCTCCGTCAATATTCAAATGCTCCATCCGTGCCGCAGCTTCTGCTTCCGCGAAAGAAGAATCACCCGTAACCATCGTTGTTTCGATAACCAGAAACTCATCCAAATCAGCAAGTTTGCGGATCGTTTGCAAATCATCCATCGGAATATCAGGGAAATACCGTTCAACCAGATGGCATCCTACATAAGCATGAC
>JAZKZE010000159.1:0-16228 GCA_045612485.1 Victivallales bacterium
GCTTGCTTGCTTGCTTGCTTGCTTGCTTGCTTGCTTGCTTGCTTGCTTGCTTGCTTGCTTGCTTGCTTGCTTCAGCAAAAATGTGGAACAGGGATAGGAAAATATTTACGCAGAGTTCCCGCATAAAAAATTTTTTCATTCTTATAACCGTTTCCATTTTTCCTTTTTTCCTGAATCTATGGTAAAAAAAACGTTTCTTAAATCAGAATATGTTATTACCAGCAATCATAACAAAGTAATGTACTACAGCTGCCTGTATTTTGCAAGAAAAAATACAAAAATAATATTTCTTATTGTCTGCCGGAAGAGCTTTCCTGCTCAATAAATAAATTTTTTCTGCAATAATATCCGGCTGCAGGATTGAAAAAATGCCCTTTTTGCTGTATTGTAAAATAGAAGAAAATCTGTAACAACAGCCGGATGGAGTAAATATGATCCTTTGGGAAAATATCAATATCTGCGGAATAAAACACGCCGGAAAAAGTTCCGCCGCCAATGCACTGGGAACTGCTCTCGGCATTCAATGGGTGGATTCCGATGAAGTCCTCCGGGATGAATATAACTACAGAAATGGAAAAAATCTTTCTGTCAGAGAAATCTATCACGAACTGGGGGAGGAATCCTTCCGGAAATTTGAAGCGGAAATCCTGCGGAAACTCTGGGAATATGAGGATAAAGGGGTCATCGCTCTGGGGGGAGGGGCTTTGAATAACCCCTTTCTATCACCGGAAGATCTGGAAAATGCCGGAATGATCGTCTGCATCGACGTGCCGGATAAAATCGCTTATGACAGGATCCTTAAAAAGGGACTGCCTCCCTTTCTCCAGAAGGAACAGGATCCTTACGCCGCCTTCTGCAAAATGAATGAAGAACGCCGGAGCTTTTTTCAGAAGACCGCCCATCTCATCATCCATGCCGATGGAAAAAGTTCCCCTTACTCCAATGCAGATGCAATTCTGGAGGCGTATAATAAAAAATGGAACAGCAAAGGGTGATATTTTATGAACAGCTCATTCGGTACTATTTTTAATGTAACCACTTTCGGGGAATCCCACGGAAAAGCCCTGGGGGTCATCATTGACGGTGTTCCCGCCGGTATTCCCGTTGATGAAGCTTTTATCCAGCAGGAACTTGACCGCCGCAAACCCGGACAATCTTCTGTAAGCACCGCAAGAAAAGAATCCGATACCGGCGAGATCCTTTCCGGTGTCTTTGAAGGCGTTACCACCGGTACCCCCATTGCCATTCTTCTGCGGAACAGTGATCAGCACTCTTCCGATTACTCCAATATCGCCAATATATTCCGTCCCGGTCACGCCGATTATACCTTTTTCAAAAAGTTCGGCATACGGGATTATCGCGGCGGTGGACGCTCCTCCGGAAGGGAAACTGCCGCAAGAGTTGCTGCCGGAGCCGTTGCAAAACTTTTCCTGAAGGAATATGGTATCACGGTAAGAGCGTGTACAAGTCAGATCGGAAAAGTGAAGGCTTCTCTCCCGTACTGCTGGGAGGAAGTGGAAAAAAATATTGTCCGCACTGCTGATGCCTCCTCCGCTGAAAATATGATCCTTGCCGTAAAAAATGCCGCAGCTGCCAAAGACAGTATCGGTGGAGCTGTTTACGGGGAGATTTTGGGACTGCCCCCGGGACTGGGGGAGGGCGTTTTCGATAAATTTGATGCTCTCCTTGCTCATGCCTTCATGTCCATCGGCGGGATCAAGGGCGTGGAGATCGGTGACGGTTTTGACGTGGCGGAAAGGCTGGGGTCGGAAAATAATGACCAGATGGATGCAAATGGTTTCAGAAGTAATCATGCCGGCGGTATCCTGGGCGGTATTTCCAACGGCAATACGGTAACGTTCCGGCTCGCCGTGAAACCTACACCCTCCATCGCTTCTTTACAGAAAAGTATCAATACTTCCGGAGAAGAAGTGGATGTGGAGATCCACGGCAGACACGACCCCTGTCTTGTCCCCCGTATCGTTCCTGTCGCAGAAGCTATGGCGGCGATGGTGACAGCGGATCTTCTTTTACGTTCCCGGGCATCCAGAAAGTAAATTGCTTTTTACACAGTGAACCGGGGAAAAAATAATAAATTACGGGTTTTACAAGTTTAATATCCGGGATATTTTTTCCACCAGTTTTCTGTGATGCGGCCATTTTCATCTGTTTCTTTTCTGATATGCAGATCATCGGCAATCCGGCTGACAACATCATATTCCCGCAGATTTTTCCGCCATTTTTCCGCAATGGCGTTTTCTCCGTTCAGAATACCCGGAATATTGCCTGTAATGGCTCCCGTGGAATCGCTGTTCCCTGTGATATTGATCGCTTCCGGGACTCCCGCAGTAAAATCCCATTCATTACGCAAGGCACAGAAAATACTGATCGCCACGGCAGAAAAGTAAATATCGTCTGGAAAGAAGGGAAACGCTTTTGGGTAAAAGACCATTGGGAATATAAAGAAGGGTTTTCACCACTTGAAAAATGCATTGAAATTACACATTCTTTAAGCAAAGCAATGGACTTGTGTCATCAATGGACTTCTGAAAATTTTACAGCGGAGGAAACGGGGTGTATCTGTACCAACAATCAGTATGAAGCTGAACTGGAGGAAGAATGGGTACAGGATCGTTCGGAGCTTTACTGCATGACCGGAAAAGAGAAAAAGGGACCGTAAGGAAATCGGGGGAATAAAAGGAAGGAAATAGACGTTCCCGGAAAAATCTTTTTAAAAAATATGGAAAAAAATCTCCGGAAACTTGAAAAGGAAAACAAGTGGGGCTATATTACCTCATTCACTATGCAAAAAAATCCGTTTACACTACATTAGGAGGTAAAAATGGTTAAAATGCTGAATGCTGCGCCCGATCATGCGGCGCTCGTCGCGTGGGTGAACGAATGGGTTTCCATCTGCGAACCTGACGCCCTCTACTGGTGCGACGGCACCAACACCGAATACTACAATCTCTGCGAAGAGATGGTACAGTCCGGGCTCGCCACCCGCCTGAACAGCAAGCTGCGTCCTGACTGCGTGCTGTTCCGCAGTGACCCGTCCGACGTTGCCCGTGTTGAAGCCCGTACTTATATCGCTTCCGAAAAACAGGAAGATGCCGGTCCCACAAATAACTGGATCGACCCCAAACAGCTGAAAGCAGAAATGCTTGCTCTCTACAAAGGCTGTATGCATGGCAGAACCATGTACGTCATCCCCTACTCCATGGGTCCTGTGGGCAGCAATATCGCCAAGATCGGTGTGGAAATCACTGACTCTGCTTACGTTGTGATCAACATGCACGTCATGACCCGCGTTGGCAACGATGTTCTCAACATTCTGGGCAAAGACGGCGAATTCGTCCGCTGTGTCCACTCCGTGGGCAAACCCCTGGAAAACGGTGCCAAAGACAATGGGGTCTGGCCCTGCGCTCCCATGGATAAAAAATACATCTCCCAGTTCCCTGAAACCAGAGAGATCTGGTCCTACGGTTCCGGTTACGGAGGAAACGCCATCCTCGGTAAAAAATGTCTTGCTCTCCGTATTGCCACCGTGCAGGCCAGAGATGAAGGCTGGATGGCTGAACACATGCTTATCCTCAAGCTTACCAATCCCCAGGGCAAGGTCAAATATGTGACCGGTGCATTCCCCTCTGCTTGCGGTAAGACAAACCTCGCCATGCTCATCCCCACCATTCCCGGATGGAAAGTGGAAACCATCGGTGACGATATCGCCTGGATGAAATTCGGCAAAGACGGCAGACTTTATGCTATCAATCCTGAAAACGGTTTCTTCGGTGTTGCCCCCGGTACCTCCATGAAATCCAATCAGAACGCTATGCTCTCCTGCCGCAAAGAAACCATCTTCACCAACTGCGCACTGCGTGAAAACGGCGACATCTGGTGGGAAGGTATCGACATTCCTCTGGAAGAAGGCGAAAAGCTCATCGACTGGAAAGGCAATGTCTGGGAAAAAGGCAAAGTGGACGCTGAAGGCAAAGAAGTCAAAGCTGCCCACCCCAATGCCCGTTTCTCCGCCCGCGCCAAGAACTGCCCTGCCATCGCTCCCAACTGGGAAGATCCCGCAGGTGTACCCATTGACGCATTCCTCTTCGGCGGACGCCGTCCCTCCACCCTTCCTCTCGTTTACCAGTCCCTCTCCTGGGAACATGGTGTAATGATCGGTTCCTCCGTGGGTTCCGAAGTTACCGCTGCTGCTCTTGACGTGAAGGCCGGTACCGTCCGCCGTGACCCCTTCGCCATGCTGCCCTTCTGCGGTTACAACATGGGTGACTACTTCCAGCACTGGCTGGATATCGGCAAGAAAGAAGGCGCTGTCCTTCCCAAGATCTTCTGCGTGAACTGGTTCCGCAAGACCGCCGATGGTCGCTGGCTCTGGCCCGGATTCGGCGATAACAGCCGCGTCCTCAAATGGATCTTTGAACGCTGCGACGGCGAAGGCGAAGCTGTGGAAACTCCTATCGGTTACATGCCCACTCTCAATGCCATCGACCGTACCGGTATTGAAGATGAAGTATCCGAAGCCGATATGAAAGAACTGCTTGCCTTTGATAAAGAAGGCTGGATGAAAGAAGCTGACATGATCGAAGAACACTATAAGAAGTTCGACAGACTTCCCAAAGTGCTTGCTGATCAGCTGGCTGCTCTCAAGGCACGTCTTGCCAAATAAATAACATTTTCTGTTATTTCCATCCCGGTTGGATTTTTTCCGCCGGGATTTTTTTTGCTTTCTGAAAAGGGAAGAGAGATTTCCTTCTTTGACATGAAAAATCCATGATTGTGGCTTTTTTCCACATTTTTCCGTGTTTTTTGACATGAAAATATAAAAAAGAGGATTTATTTTCTCTGTTGACAGGGTATAGTAATAAAGAAAAGTTCCGTCAAGTAATCCAATCACACAGAAAATGAGGTAAAGATGAAATTAAAAGACCGTTTCTGGATCTGGGGACAGGATGCCATGTCCCATCAGAATGCTCTGGGAAATGCCCGATGGAAACTGCCCGGAGGCAATAAACTTGAACCTGTGGAAGGGGCTGCATTCCTGGGGATTCCCAATATCTGCCGTGTTGTGATGTGCGGCAAGCCTGAACCCCCTTTTGATGCGGAATCTGAAAAGATGAAAGATGTGCCTAAAGTCATCTATTCCGCTATCGGTGACTCCGGTTCCACAAGAAACGATCAGGAAACTGATGTGGAAGAGGTGATCCGGCAGGCTGCCAAATATCCCAATGTGGTCGGTGCCATCCTGGACGACTTCTTCGGTCACAGACTGCCTTCCCCCGGTGTGGAGGAACGCTGGGCAAGATATTCTTCCGAATATATCCACAATATGCGGGAAAGACTGCATACAGCTCTTCCCCGTCCGCTGGATCTCTGGGTGGTCTGGTACAAAAGAGGGCTGGAATTCCCCATTGATGATTACCTGAGAGAGTTTGACGGGATCACCTACTGGAATATGGATACTCCCGCACAGAAAAATGAACTGCGGGATGATCTTGACCGTATGATCGAACGCACCCCGGGCAAAAAGCGTATGACCGGCTGCTATATCTGGAATTACGGTGCCGGTAAACCCCTTTCTCCTGATGAATTGAAATTTGAATGTGAAACATTCTATGATTACATCAAACAGGGGAAAACGGAAGGGATCGTTTTCTGCTCCAATACCTGTGCCGATATCGGAGGACCTGCCATTGACTTCCTCCGCGGCTGGATCAAAGAGGTCGGGGAAGAAGAGATCTGATCGCTGTAAAAGGATGGTCTGAAATAATAAAAAAAACGGGGTTGCCGTGAACGGTGAATGGTTCAAGGCAGCCCCGGTTTTTGTTATAATAAAAGTTTATTTTCTGTATCCAAGCATTTCTTCAAGGAAATATTCAGCAATACGGCAGTCTTTCCCCAGTTCCGGATGGAAGGTCATGGCAAGCTGATTGCCCTGTCTGACGGCAGTGATCCTGCCTTCATGTTCTGCAAGAACTTCTGTTCCGGGAACACAGAACTCTATTTGCGGAGCCCGGATGAAACTCATGGGAATATCTTTGATGCCTGCAAAAGTCCCCTTTGTATGGAAACTGGACAGCTGTCTGCCGTAGGCATTGCGCCGTACGGAAATATCCAGAGTTCCCAGATGTACAGTGGGATCATCCAGAAGCTGCCGGGCAAGGAGGATCGTTCCGGCGCAGGTCGCCATAACGGGCAGTCCCCCTTCAATACGGGAACGGAGAAGATCGAACATATCCAGTTCCCGCAGCAATTTGCCCTGTACGGTACTTTCGCCTCCGGGAAGGATCACAGCGTCAAAATCTTTTGCCAGATCACTTTTCTGCCGTAATTGACAGGTCGGGATATTCATTCTCTGAAAAACCGCCTCATGTTCGGCAAAATCCCCCTGCAAGGCAAGAACTGCTATTTGCATCAGATACCCCGTTCTTCCATGATGATCTTGATCTCGGCAGGATTGATCCCCACCATTGCTTCGCCCAGTCCGCAGGAAAGTTCAGCAAGCATTCCGTAATCCTGATAATTGGTCACCGCTTTGACGATGGCGGCGGCACGTTTTGCAGGATCACCGGACTTGAAGATACCGGAACCTACAAATACTCCTTCTGCGCCCAGAAGCATCATCAATGCGGCATCAGCGGGAGTGGCAACTCCACCTGCGGCAAAGTTCACCACAGGGAGTTTACCGTTCTGATGAACATACTGCAGAAGATCGAAAGGCACCTGCAGCTGTTTGGCGGCTTCGTAAAGTTCATCTTCCGCCATGTTGGTTACGCGGCGGATCTCCTGATTCATCTTCCGCATGTGGCGGACTGCCTGTACCACATCACCGGTACCGGGTTCCCCTTTGGTACGGATCATTGCTGCTCCTTCATTGATACGGCGCAATGCTTCGCCCAGATCTCTTGCTCCGCAGACAAAAGGAACTTTGAATGCTCTTTTATCCACATGGTAAATATCATCCGCCGGACTTAAAACTTCACTTTCGTCGATGTAGTCGATTTCAATGGCTTCCAGGATCCTTGCTTCCGCAATGTGGCCGATACGGCATTTTGCCATTACCGGAATGGAAACGGCTTCCTGAATACCTTTGATCATACCCGGATCGCTCATACGGGAAACTCCCCCTGCCGCACGGATGTCTGCGGGGATGCGTTCCAGAGCCATTACGGCACACGCTCCGGCATCTTCCGCGATCTTTGCCTGTTCGGGGGTGGTTACATCCATGATCACTCCGCCTTTCAGCATACGGGCGAGATCGCAATTCAATTCATACTGTTCGTTTTTCATTTTTATTTTCCTTCTGTTTTTGTTTTCAGGTTTGACTTTAATATAATATGGCTGTATATTCAATACAAACTTTGAAATTGTATGGATTACAATAAAATGCCAACAAACTCTTTTGAACATTTTTATTTAAGCTGGATGCCGGATAAAGGTAAACTCAAACGGCCTTATTACCTGACGCTTGCCAATAGTCTGGAAGCTGATATCAGTTCCGGGAAACTTGCCTCCGGCACAAAGCTGCCGCCCCAGCGGGAACTGGCGGATTTCCTGGATATAAATTTTACGACTGTGACCAGAGCGTATGATCTTTGCAGGGAAAGAAACCTGATCTATGGCATCACAGGAAAAGGTACTTTCGTTTCCCCGCTTCCCGGTAAACATGTTCCCCGGAGGACCGGTAACACGCCGGAATTGATCGAACTGGGACTTTTGAAAGGCTTTGACCGGATCCGGACTCCCATTATCGAAGCCAGTGAAAATGTTCTGAAAAAAGGGTATATCGAAGAATTGTATTCTTATACCGAGTCTGCCGGACATCTGCATCAGAGAGCTGCCGGAGCCCACTGGATGAAACAGATGGATGTACATACGGACAGTGAACACACCGCCATATTTTCCGGTGCCCAGAATATCATCAGTGCAGCATTGCTCTCCCTTTTCCGGATCGGGGACAAGATCGCCGTGGATGAATTCACCTATTCCAATCTCATCGGTATGGCAAGACTTTCCCATATAAGACTTATCCCGGTCAAAGGGGACAGGGAAGGGATGGTTGCTGATGAACTGGATACCGTGTGCCGTAAAGAGGGAATAAGGGGGATCTTCCTTATGCCCAACTGTGCCAATCCCACTACCCTGACCATACCGGAAAAGAGAAAAGATGAACTCGGCAGTGTGATCGCAAGGCATAAACTTATTCTCATAGAAGATGATAATACCGGTATTCCCCGGATCTCCGGAGAAAGTTATCATTCCATGTTTTCCCGTCTGCCGGAACAGACCATCTATATATGCAATTCCACTATGGCTCTCTGTAACGGTCTGCGGGTGGCTTTTGCCGCCTTTCCGGAAGCGTTCCGGGAGTCTCTGCTGAATGCTTTATTTCATTTGAGTATCAAAACGTCCTCGCTGGATGCCGAGATCATGACTGAACTGATCTTAAGCGGAAAAGCCGCCGGGATACTGGAGCAGAAAGCCGTACTGGCAAAGGAAAGAAACCGGATATTTGACCGCTTTTTTCCGGAGGCTGTCAAGCCCGGAACTCCGGCAGCGTTTTTCCGCTGGCTGCCGGTGAAGGGGCTGCCGGTGGATGAAATGGAAATGGAACGGATGCTCCGGATGCAGGGAGTGAATGTATATTGCTCCTACCGTTTTACGGTGGCACACAGTCCGCAAAGTTTTATGCGTATCGCCATTTCCTCCCCGCCGGATATAAGTTTACTGGAAAAAGGTTGTTCCGTGATCCGGGATTTTATCAGGAACAACCAATGCGGGGAAATTTAAGTTATAAAAAATGTTTGTTTACAGGACTGTCTTAATGGATGTTTTTACCGTATTTTATGGAATAGATCACATGAAATGCGGCTGTAAGAACGAGAACTCCTGCTCCGATCAGGAAGGGAAGCCCGCTTTTTTCCGGTGTGGCAAATAATCCTCCGGCAAGAGGGGACAGGATCCCGAAAACCCCGACGATCGTCTCATTTACAGAAACATATCTGGCGCGTTTTTCCTCAATGGCAATGGCGTGATAGATCATATCCCAGGCAAAAATACCGGAAAATATCCCGTAAATAAACATTGCTGCAAAAAGTACATAAAAATTACTCACCGTTGCAGCAAGCACAAGTCCGATGATCCCGCCGGTAAGAGGAATGAGAACAGGAATGGGTTTATACATCCATGTGCGGCTTTTGTAGAGGGTGAATGCGGTAACAGCCTGCATAAAGGCGATCATCCCTATAAGGATACCCATTTGTGTGGTACTCAATCCGATGACCTCCCCCCGGTAGGGAAGAAGGGAACGCAGCATATAGACCGTAAGATACCCGCCAATACCCAATGCCCAGCCGTCAATGGCAAAATCGGGGAGTTTCTTTTCATTTTCCGGACAGTCCGGAGTTTCTGATACAGTTGTATTTTCCACGAGGGAGTTTTCCTCTTCCTGATTGACCTTTTTCACATAGGCATGGAGGAAAAGACAGATCACAGTAATAACGACATTGAGTGCCATACAGAAGATGTAACAGGCTTTCCAACCGGTTGCCGGATCAAAAAGCCCCCAGATCGCAGCCGCGGCAACGGGACCTGCGGCAAGCCCCAGACTCCAGGAGAAGGTATAAAAAGAGGTACTGCGGATCAATGCAGCGGTTCCCTTTACATTTTTCTCCAGTGCAGACATGATGACCTGGAAGGGACAATAAAACAATACCGTGGAAAACCCGGTAAGCATAAGCCAGTAATATTGCAGTTTGATATTATTTACAGCAAGGAGTCCGGCAAGGGCGATAATGGAAAGACTCTGCCCGAGAAGAATGAGTTTGACCGCATTTTTTTTGTTCTGGATAAATCCGAGAGAAATGGAGGTAATGGTATAAGTTACCGCCCATGCGGACATGGCGGCGGCAACAGCTACCGCGCTTTCATTGGCAGCGGCAAGTCTGCGGGCGGGAACAAAGAAGATCAGCCCTGTAATAATGTTCATCAGAAAGGGCGGGATGTAAAAGAGAATACGCAGCATGATGGAGTTCCTTGAAATTAAAAAGCCGGGAAACAGAAAAGTTTCCCGGCGGCAGTTTTTTTCCGTTTTTTATGCTTTATCCAGAGCCTGACTGAAGTCGGCAATAATGTCGTCAATATGTTCGATCCCTACGGAAAGACGGATAAGGTCGGGGGAGACCCCTGCGGCAAGCAGTTCCTTTTCGGAAAGCTGACGGTGGGTCATGCTTGCCGGATGCAGAACGCATGTACGGATATCCGCAACATGGACGCAGATAGCGGCAAGTTTCAATGCATTCATTACTCTTTCTCCGGCGGCACTTCCGCCTTTCACACCGAAACAGAGAACACCGCTGCATCCTGCGGGCATATATTTTTTTGCCAGGAGATGATTTTTGTCATCTGAAGGAAGTCCGGGGTAATTTACCCAGCCCACTTTGGGATGATTTAATAGAAATTCTGCCATTTTCTGTGCATTGGAGGAATGTTTTTCCATTCTCAAAGGCAGAGTTTCTGCTCCCAGCATGGAGAGGAATGCACTGAAAGGAGTCTGGGGATTGCCCAGGTCTCTGATCCACTGTACCCGGAGTTTCACGGAATAGGGACAGGCAGGAAAGTCCCGCAGATAGCTTGTTCCGTGATAGGTCACATCCGGTTCCACCAGATCCGGGAATTTTCCGTTATCCCAGGGGAAGCCGCCTTTTTCCACCACGATCCCGCCGATGCTTGTGGCGTGACCGTCGATATATTTGGTGGTGGAATGGGTGACGATATCTGCACCGAACTCAAAGGGACGGCAGAGAACAGGGGTGGGGAAGGTATTGTCCACGATCAGGGGGAGTCCGTGTTTGTGGGCAATGGCGGCATACCGTTCAATGTCCAGCACAACAAGGGCGGGATTGGCAAGAGTTTCCCCGAAAATGGCTTTTGTATTGGGCCGGATGGCTTTTTCCAGTTCCTCATCAGTGGCGTCAGGGGAGATGAAAGAAAATTCAATGCCCATCTTTTTCATGGAGCTGGCAAACAAGGTGAAAGTTCCGCCGTAAAGACTGGAGATACTTACGATATGGTCACCGGCTCTGGCAATATTCATAATGGCAAGAGCATTGGCAGACTGTCCGGAAGTTGTGGCAACCGCGGCGACCCCGCCTTCCAGTGCGGCGATCTTCTTTTCAAAGCAATCCACGGTGGGGTTTGCAAGACGGGTATAAAAGAATCCTGCACGTTTCAGGTCGAAAAGTTCAGCGACACTCTGTGCATCATCATATTTGAATGTGGTACTCTGTGTAATGGGTACGACTCTGGGACCGCCGTTTTCCGGAGTATATCCTTCCTGAACGGCAATCGTTTCCAATTTCCAGTTTTTTTCCATGATCTGTTCCTTTTTTTGTATTTCCGCAAGGGAAATGTGATTGTCTGCTTTAATATAACATGAAAGAGTGTCCTTTGCAAATATTTGAAAAAGAGTTTTGAAGATTCTTTTTGATTCTTTCAGCACTGCTTTTATACTTTTTTTGAAAAAAACTGACAAAAAAGGAATAAAACAGAGAAAAAAAGCAAAAAAAACGGTTTATGGAAGAAAAAAAACTTGCAATCATAAAAAATAAAGCGTATCTTATACCCCTGCACAGCTTTTGTAAAAACAGACAGGTGTGATCAGAACGTTGTGTAATGCAGAAAAACAGGTGTCTTATGTGTATTTTCGCGGTCAAAACCCTCCCGCAGAAACACAAAAGTGCCTTTGAAGATAAAAACAAAAGAAAAACAGAGGGTAGAGTTAGGACCGGCATAGTCCGGAAAAGGTATCAATATGAATATCTACGTTGGAAACATTCCGTATTCCATGACCGAAGAAGAGTTGAAGAACATTTTTGCCCAGTATGGCGAGGTTACAGGTGTACGGCTTGTGTCCGATCGGGAAACAGGGCGCGCCAAAGGTTTCGGCTTTGTGGAAATGGCCGATGACGCACAGGCAAATGCCGCAATCGAAGCTGTCAACGGCAGCGTACAGGGCGGCAGACCGCTGAAAGTAAATGAAGCAAAACCCAGAGAAGAACGTCCCAGACGTTCTTTCGGTGACCGCAGAGGCTCTTTCCGGGGCCCCCGCAGAGATTTCGGCAGCAAACCTTTCGGGGATCGCTCCTGATCATCTTTGAAAATGCGTTTCCGGAAAAACCGGTGCGGTCTTTATCGTCCGCTCCGGTTTTCTTTGTTTTGCAGGAAGTTCCGGAAAAAAGAAAATAATAAGAATTTTTACATAAAAAACAGATCGTTACAGAGTTTTCCTGAAAAGTGTGGTGAAGGGATGTTTACAGAAAAAAAATACGGAGCAAAAGATAAAAAAAACGGGGGGGCCTGTTTCTGTGTTGAAATACTCATCCTTTTTCTTTCCGTCGTACTTTTTTCAGCTCCGTACAAACTTTCAGCCGGCAGTAACGGATCACCGGAAAATTATCCCGTTCCTGTAAAAAAACTTTCCGATGCCCGGAAACACGCTCTTTCCCTGCGTGCCAAATTCCGGCCTGAATTGAAAAAACAGCTGGAACAGGATGCCACCCGTGACCCGTTCCGGCAGAATCCTGCTTCTCTGCAACCTGTAAAAACGATGACTCCTGTTCAGAAAACAGCAGAGAACAGCGGAAAAAATACTCTTCCACAGAACCGGAATCAAAGTTCTGCTTCTGTAAGACATATTCCTGCTGACGGGACAGCTCCTGCCATCCGGGTGATCCCCATGCCGGCAAATGCCAGACCCACTGTGGATATATCCTCCCCGGTAAGAACTGCTCCAGTCCGTACCGCCCCTGTTGCCGCTTCTCCGGTAAGAACTTCACCAATCCGTACCGCCCCTGCTGCCGCTTCTCCGGTAAGAACTTCTCCTGTTCATACTGCCCCGGTATTGCGTACTGTAACCGTTCCCCGGCAGACTGTTTCTGTGCCAGCCGGGATAACGCCCCGGAGAACTGCTGATGCCGGAACTCTCCAGACAGCATCCCCGGTCAAAATACGGCTTGTGAAGATCGGTAATGACAGATACTGTTTCCTCAATGATATTGCTTTGTATTACAGGATGCGTATCCGGTATTACCGCAATGGTGTGGAACTTTTTTCACCGGGAAAAAGCATACGGTTCTATAACGATAAACGCACCGGAAGTATCAATAATGTACCTGTTTCTTTCCTGTATGCTCCTGTGGTACGGGCGAAAACCCAATATTTTATTCATTCCAAAGATGCTTTGATTCTGCTTGCTTCCACAATGAGTTCCATTGCCGTTACTTCCCCTGTAAGGACCATTATGCTTGACCCGGGACACGGCGGAACCGATCACGGGGCACTTGGTACATATATCCATGAGAAACAGATGAATCTCAATACAGCTCTTCTGGTGAGAGCAGGATTGACCCGTCTGGGGTATAAAGTGGTGATGACCCGTTCCAAAGACAAAACTCTCACCCTGGATGAAAGAACGGCTTTTTGCAAAAAGATGAAGCCGGATCTTTTTGTTTCCATACATTGCAATGCCGCAGGTAATAAGAGTGTAAGCGGGATAGAAACTTTTGCCCCCACGCCTTTCGGGGTTCCCTCCACCGGGAAAAAGACAGCGGCAAATATCAAAAAAGCTGATCCGGGCAATGCCTTTGACAGAAATAATTACCGGCTGGCTTATGAGATACAGAAATCACTCATCACTCAGACTTCTGCCGTGGACAGAGGAGTGAAGGTAGCCCGTTATAAAGTCATACGGGATGCTTCCTGTCCGGCGGCTCTTGTGGAGATCGGATTTATCACAAATGCGGCAGAGCAGAAAAAATTTATCAATGCAGCACACAGAAATAAAATCGTGAACGGTATCGTGCTGGGGATCCATAACTATGTGAAAAGTCTCACACTGGTCAGACCGTCAAAGAACAGTAATATGAAGACAACTTTCCGGAGAGGTAAATAATGAAAAGTAAAGAGCTTAATGATGTATTCCGTATTCTTGCAGAGGAAAGCCCTGCTTTTGCTGTTTCCCCGGTAAGAAACCGTACACTTCTTTTCTGGGATTCCCTTTTGGGGGAGGCATACAGTGAAACCACTTCCGTTTTGGGAAATTTTTACAGAAAAAGGGTGGATCAGGCTCTGGATGAGATCGAAGCATACAAGGGGGAGGTTCCCCGTTTCTGGAAATTCTACAGTTCCGGTTTTATCATCAAATCTCCGGTAAAGACGATCGCTGTGGATATTAATGGAGGGTGTACCCCTCCCAACGGCAGAACTGCGGTGACATTGAAAAATTCCCAGATGAAACGTATTGCAGATCTGGCGGATGAATTTTACAATACCCATTCCCATGAAGATCATATTTGCGGCGAACTCTGTGATGCCTTTGCCAGAAGAAAAAAACTTATGGTCATGCCGCAGGAAGCCATTTACCGCTGGGTGATCAAGGGGGCTTCTGCCGCAGAAACGTTCCGTTCGGAAGATACAAAAGTCTTTATGAACTGGCAGGGGGATGTAAACGGGGGACTGCCCTGTGCCATGTATCTTTTTACTCTGAATAATGACAGAAATGTTTTTGTAAGAGGGGATATTTATCACGATGAAGGATTTGTTTCCTGTGTCGACCATGTGAAAGAGTGGGGCAAAAAAGTGGATTATGCTTTTATTACCCCCTATTACAAGGGCAGGATCGTTCCCGTGGAAACCCTTTATAATGAATTCAAATGCCGCTTCATTCCTATCCATGAATGGGAATTCAGTCATAGAAAATTAGGCAGTGCAGGACCGGCAACTCAGTGTTTCCGTGAGTTGTACGGAGCTTTTGAGCTTCCCTACAGAAACAATGCCGCACAGTTCCTGGCGTGGGGGGAAAGTATTCTTCTGGATTAAACGTTTTCCGTCCCGGCAGCGGAGACTGCTCCGGGAAATTTTACCGCAAGATCCGCTTTCAGTTTCCCTGCCGATTTATAGGCACAACGGGCGGTAGTGGAACAGCACTTCAAGGAGATCTCATTGAAGTCACGGACATTTTCCATATCTGTTTCCGGAGATAGAACCGGAAATTCCGTAACAGGATTGCCGCTGTAAAGACAGTACAGAACTTTTCCCACAGCATAAATATCCCGCATTTTTCCTGTGCATGGACATAAAGGCATGTAGTCAGGCGTTCCGTTATATTCGTCATAGGTCTTTTCACATTCCCCCGCCAATCCGGGATCTGCTATTTTCAGTATGCCATTATGAAAATATATGTTTTCCGGCTTCAGATCCAGATGGGCGATCCCCCGGGAATGAAGGTGTTCCAGAGCATGAACGATCCGGTATATAAGAGTGGGAACCTGGGATAACGGGATCATTTTTCTGTTCAGACGTTCCGCAAGAGTATCCGGAATATAACAGGAGGGATCTTTACTGAGGTTATCGGCAAGAAAAAGAACATAATAGAAATAATTTTTTGTGCGGCCGATACGGACGATCTCTGCAAGATTTTCGTGAGAACCGGCATTGTTCCTGTATGTGAGAATATTGCGGAATTCCTGCTTCGCCGCTTTTTTACAACAGGAACATTTACGGTGTAATTCCTGTTCCGCTGTTTTCTGACAGCAGCTGCATTTACGGGGTACAAGCCGGACAGCGCAACGTCTGCCTCTGCAATCCCGTCCTTCCCATACTTCTCCTGTTCCGCCTTTTCCGCAGCAGCAGATCAAATGGAAATGCGGTATTTTCGGTACAGCAGAAGGTGTATCGGTAGCTTTCTTATTCATGCGCATTTCTCCCATTACAAAATGGTAATATACATGTATATACTGTGTGAGTCAAGCAGAAAATAAACATTTTTTACAACAATATAATAAGATAATATATTTTATATACTTTTGTACTTGAAATTATGTTATTTTTCTATTGTATATTTTTTTCGGGAAGCGGAATGGAGAAAATATAAGTTTATTTTCCACAGCTATCCCATAATTTTTCAAAAAACGGGTATTTCCCTTGGGTTTGAACAGGAGAAAATTGATTTTTGAAAAAGTGATTTTGTCAGATTTTTTCAAAAATACTTCATTATCCTGTTTTGTGCAACCTTCAGGAGAGAGCCCCAAACGCATTTTACTTTTTTCTCTCCCCCTCACTTTTTCCTTTTGTGCAGTCAAACTCTTTCGTAATGCGGCAGTTTCTTTTTCCATTATACGCGCCTGCGTTCATTCGGGCAAAAAACGCCCTCATT
>JAZKZE010000160.1:0-11455 GCA_045612485.1 Victivallales bacterium
ATAAACGATCAAAAATCCAGTTCCCTCAAACACAATGTTTGAGCAATGGAATAAATAGCCTTGTGTATTTATAAAATAAGGTATAATTCTCCCCTGTTATGACCTGTTATACCTCCAATATTCAGCTCAAACAATAAAAAAAGGCTGTTGCTCACCTTTTTTGAGGTTTTGCAACAGCCCCTTTTTTTATCTTATCTTCCTTATTCAAAAGGATTTTTTTGCGAAAACAGGTCTGACACGTTTAACTTGTCCGGTAAGTCCTGTCTTGCCTGAAAAATCAGACTTCCGCCACCGTTTCCACTTCATAGCGGATAATATCTTTTTCTTCGCCATCGTAATGTTCCCACATAAGCACCTCCCGGGATACCGGATCACGGGTCAGCTGGGCTTTTATGGCATTGAGCCATATCTTTCTTGCTTCCTCTTCCGGCAGCTCTTCCGTGCAGGAATTGGAATCATCCGGTATGGGACATTCTTTATACCAGAGAGTGTTGCGGACATATTTCATCCCGCCTTCAAAGGGGACGCAGCGGTAGAATAATGTGGACTCTTCAGAAAGAAGTCCGTCTTCGATCCGGGGCCACAACTCATTGTTGATATACTCCTCCTGAGCATCCACCACTTCGTCCCACAGTTCGGAAGCCTCCTGGGAATCGGCGGCAATGCCGGAATCCAGAATGGCAATGGTGGCATCATCAGCGGAAAGTTCTCCTCGCATCTCTGCAAAGGGACGCAGAAGGACGAGTTTCTCCTCTCTGGAAAGAATGTCACGCTCTTCAACGTGACTTACATCCATAACAAGCATCTCTGAACCGTTGTTGCGGATAAGGATGTTCTTCAGGGAGAAGTTCCGCAAGGCAAGTGCCTGACTGTAAAGCAGACCGATGAGATCAGATAACTTGGAGAGAAATTCAAGACGCAATACATGATTGTGGGGAACGATACTGAACCAGTATTCCAATGCAGTCATCGCTTCCGGGATCTCTTCGGAGATGATCATACTTTCCGTTCCGCATTTTCCCCAACCGGGGTACTGTATTGCCGGAATACCATGCTCATTGAGAATGATCGCCGAGGCAAAAAGATCTTTTGCTCTGGAACCGAACAGGGCTTTGACATGTTTTGCCAGACTGTCCGGTATTTCGTGATGAACAAAGTAATTTCTGCCGGTGGTATCCGCTGTTTTGAAAACAGCAAAATCCCCGTCCCGGTACAGAAGAAATTTTTCCTCTGCATCTTCACGGATACTGAACCAGGGTTCCAACCGGGCGGGATCGTCTATGATCCAATCCCAGTCATCAACAGTTATCAAGTCGTCTTTCATAAGTCAACTGTACAGAAGATTTATTCCCCGTACAGCTTTACACCTTATGTTTGTAAGGGGAGTTCCGCAAAATAAAGGAACTCCCCCGGGGCTTTTCCGGAAAAATCTTTCCCGGAAATATCGCAGTTTCCTGCAAATAAGATTTCTGATTTCTGAAAATAAAATCCTGCCGAGGATCATCTTTGACAAAAGATTCTTTTCGGCAATACTGATCAGAAAATCAGACCAGAATGTTTGTGCTTTCAGGATCGAACAAATGTGCCTTGAGCAGGAGGATCGGCAGTTCAATGTTTTCGCCGACTTTTGCCTGTTTGTGTGCGTCTACGCGGGCAATGCAGGACTGACCGTTGAAGGTAGAGGCATCAAGGTAAAGATAGGTTTCAGCACCCATGGGTTCGATAACTTCCACTTTGGCTTTGATCTTGGGAGCATTTTTGTCCAGACTTGCCATTTCAGAACCGATGTCTTCAGGACGCAGACCGAAATAGATCTCCTTGGAGAGGAATCTTTCAGCGTGGATCTTCCAGGCTTCGGGAAGAGGAATTTCCATATTGGCATTTTCAAAGTAGAATACATTGTCTTTGCGGACGATGGTACCCTTGAAGATGTTCATTGGGGGAGTTCCGATAAAGCCGGCAACGAAGGTGTTGGCGGGATTATCATAGATGTTCAGAGGAGTATCCACCTGCTGGATGAAACCGTCTTTCATCACGCAGATACGGTCACCCATACTCATAGCCTCGATCTGATCGTGTGTAACGTAGATCATGGTTGTTTCAAGTCTGGTGTGCAGTTTGCTGATTTCAGTACGCATCTGGACACGCATCTTGGCATCAAGGTTGGAAAGAGGTTCGTCAAAGAGGAACACTTCAGGCTTGCGCACGATAGCACGGCCTACAGCAACACGCTGTCTCTGTCCTCCGGAGAGAGCTTTGGGTTTACGGTCAAGATAAGGCCCGATACCCAGGATCTCAGCAGCATCACGTACACGTTTGTCAATGTCCGCCTTGGGGAATTTACGGAGACGCAGACCGAAAGCGAGGTTTTCATAGACAGTTTTGTGAGGATAAAGAGCATAGTTCTGGAAAACCATGGCAATATCTCTGTCTTTGGGAGGAACATCATTTACCACTCTGTCCCCGATGGAAACCGTTCCGGAACTGATTTCTTCAAGTCCGGCAATCATTCGCAAAGTTGTGGACTTACCGCATCCGGAGGGACCGACAAGAACCATGAATTCACGATCTTTGATAGTAAGGTTGATCTTATTGACAGCAAAAACGCCGCCTTCATACACCTTACAGACATCTTTCAATACAACACCAGCCATTATAGCTACTCCTTAATTTTATTAAAGGTCTATTAATTTTCCGTCATTATAATACTACAGTTGAGACATTTTGTCAAGTCCAAAATACCCAAAGGAGACTTTTTTTTGCGAAAAAAACAGTTTTTTCCTTTAAAATAACATCTTTTTTTATCTTTCCGGAATAAAAGATTGTTTTTTTGCAATCCTGAAAAATCCTTTCCTGTAAAGAAAAATCTTACTTGTTTTCTTCCCAGTAAGGGGAGATCTCACGCAGTCTTGCGATCACCGGAGAAAGTTTTTCCAGAACAAAATCCACTTCTTCCATGGTATTGTATCTGGAGAAACTGAACCGGATCGCTCCGTGGGCGCATGTATAGGGTATTCCCATTGCACGCAAGACGTGGGAGGGTTCCAGACTTCCTGTAGTACAGGCACTGCCGCTGGAGGCACAGATCCCGAACATATCCAGAAGCATAAGGATGGATTCCCCTTCTATATATTCAAAGGATATATTGGTCGTATTGGGCAGTCTGTGGGCAATATCCCCGTTGACTCTCACTTTGGGAATGGTTTCAAGAATGGTTTTTTCCAGTTTATCCCGCAGAGAGGCTACAAAAGTATTTTCTTTCTCAATATTCTGCAATGCCAGTTCCGCTGCTTTACCCAGTCCGATGATGGAGGCAACATTTTCCGTTCCGGCGCGTCTGCCGTTTTCCTGATGTCCGCCTATGATATAAGGACGGAATCTTACTCCCCTTTTTACATACAATGCCCCGATCCCTTTGGGACCGTGCAGTTTGTGACCGGAAAGAGAGAGCATGTCAATGGCGGAATTTTTCAGGTCGATGGGGATCTTGCCTACTGCCTGCACCGCATCGGTATGGAAGAGTGCGCCGTTTTTATGGGCGATCTCTGCGAGGGTTTCCACATCCTGGATATTCCCGGTTTCATTGTTCGCCCACATGACGGAAACAATGGCGGTTTCATCGTCAATAAGCTCTCTTGCCGCATTCATATCCAGTACACCGTTGGAGTCCACCGGGATCCGGGAAACTTTATTGCCCCGTCTTTCCAGTTCCTTGGCAAGACTCAATACAGCAGGATGTTCCACTGTTGACACAACGATCTTTTTCCGTTTCGGACAGTTGAGCAATGCACTGAAGATCGCCGCATTGTCGCTTTCCGTTCCGCAGGAGGTGAAGATCACATTGGCGGGATCCGCCCCCAGAAGGGCGGCAAGACTTGCCTTTGCCTCATCCACCTTTTCCATCACCTGACCTCCGAAATGGTGGATGCTGGAAGGATTGCCGTAATATTCTGTCAGATAAGGCGTCATAGCCTCAAAGACTTCCGGAGCGATCCTTGTTGTGGCATTGTTATCAAAATAGATGACTTTGTTTTCCGCCATTTTATTTGACCTCCTCAACGGTGAGGGCAGGGGAGACAAACTCATTCAATTTGCTCTGCACAAGTTTTTTCAGTGTGAGTTTTGCATTGGGGCAGGAGGCACACACCCCCCGCAATCTTGCTTTGACTGTTGTGCCGTCAAGGTCGATCAATTCAATATCTCCGCCGTCTTTCATCAGGGCGGGACGGATCTCTTTATCAATGATCTCCTGAATAAGAATGACCTTTTTTACCGGTGTGAGAGAATCAAAATCCGGTTTTTCATCAGCCGGTTTTTCCTGTTTCTCCCTTGTGATGCCATCCAGGATCTCCTGGATCTGGTCAAGACAGGCACCGCAGGCACCGCCGGCTTTGGTATAGGACGTGACCTGTTCAAGAGTCGTAAGGTTGTTTTCCTGAACGACTCTTCTTATTTTTGTATCGGTAACGCCGAAACACTTGCAGATGATGCGCCCTTCATGATCATCATTATCGGCAAGTTCCTCTGTTACTTCCATACCGTGTTTCTTTTTATAATCCACGATGGCAGCCTGCATGGCTTCCATTCCCATAACGGAACAGTGCATTTTTTCTTCAGGAAGTTCCCCCAGAACTGCGGCGATCTCTTTATTGGTGATTTTTGCAGCTTCTTCCAGAGTTTTTCCCTTCACAAGTTCCGTCAGTGCGGAAGAGGAGGCGATGGCACTGGCACAGCCGAAGGTCTTGAACTTTACATCTGTGATCGTCTGAGTAGCATCATCCACCTTGAGAAAGATCTTCAATGCATCTCCGCAGCTTACGTTTCCCACCTCCGCTACAGCGTCCGCATCCTTGATCTCCCCCACGTTCCGGGGATTCATAAAGTGATCCATCACTTTTTCCGTATATTTCCACATAGCAGATCCTCCTTTATTTTTCCGGAGTATTGTTATTCATATTTTTTCAGTTCTTCTTTCACTCTTTCCGCAACGGTTTTTGCCACGTCGGAAAGGGGGATCAACTCGATATCCCTGCTGGAACGCAGACGGAACTCCGCCATGCCCTGTTCCAGACTCTTGGGGGAAACTGTTACGCGGAAAGGTATCCCCATAAGGTCGGCATCATTGAACATGAAACCGGCTTTTTCGCCGCGGTCGTCCAGCAGGACTTCCACGCCGAGAGTATTGAGTTCCTGATACAGTTTTTCCGCTGTTTCCCCTACGCCGCCTTTATCAGGATTCAATGCACAGACCTGTACCTGATAGGGAGCGATACTCATGGGCCAGATGACCCCGTAATCATCATGGGAATCTTCCGCAACCGTTGCCATGGTTCTTCCGATACCGATACCGTAGCAGCCCATGACCATGGGATGAGGTTTGCCTTCTTTGTCCAGATAGTTGCAGTTCATGGGTTCGGAATATTTTGTCCCCAGCTGGAAAATATTTCCCACTTCAATCCCCCGTTTCATCTGCAACGGAGCTCCGGTCACAGGGCAGGGGTCGCCGTCACGAACCATGGCGATGTCCACAACTTCCGCACCGTCAAGATCTCTGCCGTAATTGAAATTTTTGTAATGACAGTCCGCTTCGTTTGCGCCTACTACCAGATTGGAGGAACCTGCAACGGAGGGGTCCACGATGATACGGCATTTTTTCGGATCGATACCCACAGGGGAGGCATATCCGGGAACGGCTCCGGCAGCCCGGATCTGGTCATCGGTGGCAAATTTGATCTCCAGAAGCCCCAGATAGTTCTGCAATTTGCTTTCGTTGACTTCAAAGTCCCCGCGGATCATCACAAAAATAAGTTTGCCTTCCATATCGGAATAGAACACAGCCTTGCCTGTATTTTCCGGTTTGACGTTCAGGAAAGAGGCAACTTCTTCAATAGTCTTTTTACCGGGGGTTGCGACTTTTTCCAGCGGGAGCTCTTCGCCGCTTTTTTCAAATTTCAGACCGGATACAGCAATTTCCCGGTTGGCTTTGTAGCTTTTTCCGTCGGGAGAGATGAAAATGGTATCTTCCCCGCAATCGGCAATGGACATGAATTCATGGGAGATATTTCCCCCCATCATGCCGGAATTCGCCTTGATGGAAACCACATTTTTGAGTCCCACTCTGCGGAACACTCTTTCATAAGCCTCATGGGCTCTGTCGTAATATTTTTCCAGATCTTTCTGATCCGTATGGAAACTGTAGGCATCCTTCATCACAAATTCGCGTACACGGATCAAACCTGCTCTGGGACGGGCTTCATCCCTGTATTTGAGCTGGAACTGATAGGTCATAACAGGAAGCTGTTTGTAACTGGTCACTTCCGTACGCACCAGCTGTACCATAGCTTCTTCGTGAGTCATTCCAAGAACCATATTTTTCCCGTTACGGTCTCTGAAGCGCAGCAGTTCGGCACCCACGGAAGAAAATCTCCCGGATTCTTCCCACAATTCTGCCGGAAGGACCAGAGGCAGTCTTACTTCCTGACCGTCGATACGGTTCATTTCCTCTCTCACGATCTTTTCGATCTTTTCCACGATCCTGTATCCCATGGGGAGAAGGGAGTAGATCCCGGCGGAAACCGCACGGACGAATCCGCCTCTTACCAGAAGTTTATGACTTGCGATCTTTGCGTCTTTGGGATCTTCCTTGATCCTGCGGCCAACCATTTGGGACATTCTCATGATCTGCTCCATTTCTTTAAATATTTGAATTGTGATTTTTATGTGAACACTGTTTGAATATATAATATACACCGCAACAGCCGGATTTCAATACAGACACTGCGGATTTCCTCCGGGAAGGCGCAATATTTTTCCGGAAGTGTATTTTTTTCTCTTTCCCGGGATTTTTTCCGGGAAATTTGGCAAAAAAATCCTTCTATGACTTTTATTTTCCGGAAAGTGTGCTAAATTTCTGTTTTTTAAATGATTTGATAAAAACTCAACAGGCATAGGGGAGTATGGATAATGGGGGAAAGTTTTGAAGCAAAGCTGATGAGATTTTCTTCAAAAGAGATCTTCAAAAAGGCAAAAAAACTTCTTCACGCTGATGAACTTGTCTGCTGTCATGAGGCGGCACAGGGGATTTTGCGTGCTGTTTTCAGGGACAGTAAGGGACTGGTCACAAGAACGGAACTGACCGGATTCCCCAATGGCCCCTACCACACCAACTGTACCTGTCCTGATTCTGCGGTCTCTTCCCTGTGTCCACACTCCATGGCTGCCTGCCTGCATCATTCCAAATATACGATCAAGCTCAAGGAGAAGGAGGCGCTGAAGGATGTGCCTGCCAAATTTGCCGGTTTGAAATTTTCCGGACTTTCCGAACTGCTGGGAGAGGTGCTGAATACCTGTACTTCCCGTATTGAACTGAGGATCGCAAAAGATTTTCCCCATGCCCCCAGTAAATGGGAAAAGGTCACGTTAAATGCCTCCCTTATTGCCAACGGAAGAAAATATCTGGGAAATCTCAATAATCTGCGTCAGCTGCACTTTGATAAAAGTTTTTCCGTCTCCCTGAAATTAAGTGATTTTCCCCTGCAGGACAGACAGATCATCCGTTTTCTTGCCATCAATGCCCAGGGGGACGGCAGTGAACTTACTCTTGATGCGGAACAGATGGCGGAATTTTTTCACTGTCTGCCCGGTTTTGATAAATTTTTCAAAGATGATCACCTGATCAAAGTTCATCCGGAGATCGCGGAGCCGGTGATCGTCATTGAAAATGTAAAGGGCGGAACTCTTCTCAAATCGGCGATCATCGTCAATGATTCCCCGCTGCCGCTTGCAGATGTAAAGGTCATCAACGGCAGATCCGGCTGCTGGCTGGGGATGCTGGGGGAATACTGGTGGATCCCGGCAAAAGTGGATGTGGGATGGCTCCGCAGTTTTTTGCGGACGACCATTCAGCCCTGTTCAGCAAAGGCGGTGGATGCGCTTGTCAATGCCCAGGAAACTCTGCCTTTCAAACTCATTGAAGCTAATGGTGTACGTCTGAAAGCCAAAAAATTCAGTCCGGTATATAAGGGCGTATTCCGTAAAGATCAGGCATTGCTTCTGGAACTGCAATTTGATTATGACGGTCATCTCTGCAAATACGATCAGGCAAGACTTGCGGTTTACAGGGGGCGGTTCTGGAAACGCAATACTCCTTTGGAAGAGAAGATCGCAGAAGAGCTGTTGAACTTCGGATTCCATAAAGCGGTATCTGCCAAAATGCCCGGGGAAGTGAGATTTCTTTTGCGTGACCCGGAAGCCATCGGAGCATTTACCGGGGAGGTCATCCCCAAATGGTTTGCCTCCGGAGAAGATTTTATGGTCTCCTCCAATCTGGCAAGGATGGGAAGTGAACACGTCCTTCTCAATATGAATTGTGAACTTGTTACAGCAAATGACAGTTTCTTTGATCTGCGGGTTCGTTTCCGCACAGCCGTAAACCCGGTGCCCTGGAAGACCGTTGTGGAAGCGGCAAAAAATAATGAAAGTTTTTCCGTACTGGAAGGAAATGCCTGTATGCGGTTGTCGGAAAGACTTGCCTCCCTGGTTTCCTGGGCTTCGGATGTGGCGGAACTGTTGCCGGTGCCGGAAGGGGAGGATGCGCTTATTCACGGCGAAATCCTGCGTCTGCCCCGGGCGGCGGCTCTGCACTGGGCGGAACTTGCCGCAGGATTGCCTGATGCTGTGCCTGTGGAATTCCTGCGGCTGAAAGCCGTTGCGGATTCTGCGGCGGATGAAAATATCCCGAAAGAGGAAAACCCTGTTTTCCAGGGGGAATTGCGTAAATATCAGCAGGCAGGGGTATTCTGGATGCGGAAACTTGCCTTCTCCTCTTTCAATGTGATCCTGGCGGATGAGATGGGTTTGGGGAAAACGGTTCAGACACTGGCACTTCTTGCGTATTTCTTCCGTACTGAAGGGAATATGAGCAAACCCTCCCTTATTGTCTGTCCCACAACTCTTGTGGAAAACTGGGCGAGGGAGGCTGCCAAATTTGTTCCCTCCATGCGGGTACTGGTCATTGCCGGACCGGATCACAGGGAAAAATGGAAATCTCTCCCCTTTGCCGATCTGTGTATCAGCTCCTATGCCATCATCAAAAGGGATGCGGAAAAAGTCAGTGGGACAGAATTCAATTATATCGTACTGGATGAAGCTCAGCACATCAAAAATCCGGCAACAGGCAATGCAAAAGTATGCAAAAGTCTTTCCGCACAGCATAAACTTGTGCTTACCGGAACCCCTCTGGAAAATTCACCGGAAGATCTCTGGTCGATCATGGATTTTCTGCATCCGGGACTTTTGGGGAACCTTTCCTCCTTCCGCCGGAAATTCTGTGCCGGGAATGATCCGGGGAGCATCAAAGAACTTTCTGGAAGGATCGCCCCCTTTATTTTACGCAGGAAAAAAGCAGATGTCTTTACGGAGATCCCGCCGAAAAATGAACAGATCCTCTACTGTGAAATGGAAGACGGTCAGAAAAAATTCTATGAGGGATTCCTGGAAGAAACAAGGAAAAAATACAGAGAGGCTGCCGGTAATCCGAAAATCAGCAAACTGGAGATCCTCTCGTCCCTTTTGCGTATGCGTCAGGTCTGCTGCGATCCCTCCCTTATTCCTGCGGATGCCGGGGTGACTATGCCGGAAAATACCAGTTCAGCCAAGATGGAACTTTTGAAGGAACTTCTTTTGCAGACGGTGGACAGCGGACACCGGGTATTGCTGTTCAGTCAGTTTACCTCTCTTCTTGCCATCGTCCGGAATTTCCTGGAGGAAAATGAGATCGCATACGAATATCTTGACGGCAGTACAAAAGACCGGTTTGCCCATGTGGATAATTTCAACAACTCTCCGGATATACCGGTTTTCCTTTTAAGTCTGAAAGCGGGCGGTCTGGGCTTGAATCTTACCAGTGCGGATACGGTCATCCTGTACGACCCCTGGTGGAATCCCACTGCGGAGGCACAGGCAATGGACCGTTCCCACCGTATCGGACAGACAAAGAAGGTAAATTGTGTAAAATTGATCGTAAAAGATTCTGTGGAGGAAAAAGTTCTGGAGTACCAGAAGATCAAGCAGGATCTTTTCCGGGATGTGGTGGAAAATTCCACGGAAGGTTTGAGAAGTCTTTCCCTGGAGGATTTTGAATTCCTGCTTTCCTGAAAATTTATTTCCCCGCAGAAAGTTGCGGGAAAATTTTTTCCAGGGAACGGATGACTTTTGAAACATCTTCCTTTCCGGAAAGGGTGATGGAAAGAAATCTTTTTTCCGTGATGCTTTCTGCGTTCCAGATGGAAGAGGAACTTTCCTGCCTGTAACTTATGGCATTGGTTCCGGAGCGTACACTTGCCATGTCCCCGGAGATGAAAGTAGTTTTGATTTCCGGAATCTTTGTATTTTCATTCAACCCCAGATGGCTGGAAATAAATGTCCCGTTCCCGGAAAGATTTTTTTCACTGATCCCTTCTGCGATTTTTTCCAATCCGGTACAGGAAGCAAGAAAAAAGGGCATGGCGGAAGCGGCAAGCACCGGAACAGTGTTTTTCTTAAAAAATTTTTTCATTACATTCTCCTTTTTTATAGGTTGTTATGCTGTAAGCGTCAAAGAAGAATGGATTTTTTGCAATAAAATATATATTTCATCTTTCAAAAACTGCCTTTCCGGTGTATATTTTACAGCAGGAGAAAGTAAAATCATGTTTATACTTAAAGAACACGTTCAGGCGGAAACTTTCGCAAAAAATTCCCGCTTTTTATCTGAATTATTTATTGCCGATTCCCCTGAAAAGGCAAAGGAAATATGGCATCATCTGAAAAGTACTTATGATAATGGCGGTCATATCGTCTATGCCTTTATTACCGGCCCCCAGGGAAATATTCTCGGCTGTTCCGATGACGGGGAACCTTCCGGAACGGCGGGAAGACCTACGCTGGAAGTTCTCAAAGGAAGCGCTCTAACCAACGTGCTTCTTACCACTGCCCGCTGGTTCGGCGGTACGCTTTTAGGGACAGGAGGTCTTGTCCGGGCTTATACGGCGGGAGCGCAGGCAGCTCTGGAAATGGCGGAAAAGATTCCCCTTGTCCCTATGGTGAAAATCACGGTGGGGATACCTTATCCATTGTATGAAATGGTCAAACGGCTTTTTGCCGAATTTTCCAGCCGGATCCTCACAGAGGATTTTACAGATAAAATCACTCTTTGTGCAAGCATGGAAAAAGAGTTTGCCCCGCTTTTTGCAGAGAAACTGAACGAGCTGTCCAACGGCAGGATCGTTCCCACTGTGGAAGAACTGGATCTTCTGAATCCGGAAGGATGAGAAAATTTTCACAGCTGTCCCATAAAATCATGGAAAAAAGAGAAATGTTCGGTTGCCAGGCGAGGCGGTTGCCGCCGAGCGCGCAGTGGATGTGCGAATGAACCGCAGGGCAATCGCCTTGCGGACGCTCACAAGGAATTGTGAGC
>JAZKZE010000161.1:0-6913 GCA_045612485.1 Victivallales bacterium
AGCCCGGGGTTTTAACCCCGGGAAAAATTGTAAACAGAGATTCAAGCCCCATCGGGGCGCAGGAAAAAAATGTTGAAGCAGTTTTGTTGTAAAATAAATAAGAACCAATCTCTAATTACACATATTTTCACCAATTCTTAACGGTATTTTCCTGCGTCCCTGCGGGACTTTATTCATGGGGAGGACATATTTCCCGGGGGTGAAACGTACGGGCTGTACTCTACCGTCCCTGCGGGACTTATTGCATACTTTTATTTTCGGTTTCAAACAGAGTTTCCTGATCGTTTTGCGGAATACATTATAAAATATATGGGACAGCTGTGATAAAAAAACCTTCTTACGACAGTCCCGGAGGGAAATATTATCAAGTTCAGATGTTTGACAGCATGCCAAAAATATCCATCATACATTTACAGCGATCCCGATTCCATCTTCAAAAAAAAAAAAATATACGGAGCACGCTTGATTTCACGAAAAACTGTGTTATTTTAAACTGTATTAAAAACTGTGTTACTTCATTAATGGACTGTATTATTGAATCTGTGATCGCGCCGAATAAAAAAAATCGTATAAAGGATATAATATAATATGAAAAAAGAACTTATAAGAAATTATACCCGCGGGGAACTTGCCCGGGAAATCAGTAACATTCTGTTACAGAGGATCGAAACAGGATATTACCTTCCGGGAAAAAAAATGGACAGCGTACGGCAAATAGCATTCTCTCTCGGCGTAAGTACAGTTTCCGTACAGAATGCACTCAAGATTCTGAAAGAAAAAGGAGTGGTCAAATCTATACAGGGCAGCGGAATTATTATAGATCCTGCTTACTCCCGGGAACTGCGTTCAGGCAATATTGCCTTTGTTTTTCCGGAAATCGCCATAAGTCCCGATATTCTCCAGCCGGAAGACTGGGTCATCAATTCCGAGATCCATCTGGGATTGCTCCGGGGTGCGGAATTATACGGGGCAAAGATCAATTTTATCCATGTAGATGAAAAAATGGCTTCCGGAGTTCTGGCAAAAAAGATGAAGGAAATCAGGGAAAATGATGCGGCAATTTTTGTGGGAAGAGAACTTTTTGACATTCAGAAAACTCTTTCAAAAGAGATGCCCGTACTCAACTTTATAAGTGAATATGACAAACTTCCCGAAACCATCGTTCCGGTATGTCCTGCCAACAGGGAAGCATTGAAAAGTATTGCAAAACACGCAAAGCAGTGCAACTGTAAAAAGGTGGGGATTCTCTCTTTTGTCCGGGAGAATACGAAAAAAAATGATCCGGGATTCCAATTGATGAGATTGCAGCAGGAAATATTTATACAGTTCTGCAAAGAGGAAGGTTTGGAAACAGGTCCGGAATATAACTGGGAATTGTATGAAGAAGATAGATATGATCTTGCTTTGCGGGATCTTCTCAAAAAAAATCCGCCGGAATTTCTTTTCTGCAACTACTCCTATCTTGTGGGGGAACTTTATGAATGTTGCCGGGAACTTGGCATAAAGATCGGGGAAGACATGAGGATCATGGCAAAATCTTCCGGTCTTGTTTTTTCCGGATTGAAACCTGCTGTTGCTTACATGAAACCTCCCATAGCAGAACTGGCAGCAGATACCGTCAATTATGTTTGTAAATGTTTACGGGGGACATTGAAAAGAGAAGATTTGCTCATTCCCAAAAGAGCGTATGACTTTATTCAAGGCGCATCCGCTCTCCCCGGGGAAAAATGACACAATAAAAGAGATACAAAAAATATATAATCAAACAAAATAAAGGAGTTCCAATGAAAAGAAGAAATTTCACACTCATCGAATTGCTTGTTGTTATTGCCATCATCGCCATTCTTGCCGGTATGCTTCTTCCTGCACTTTCGGCGGCAAGGGAACGGGCAAGAACCATTACCTGTATGAACAATCAGAAACAGACGGCAATGGGTGCCATTCTTTACGCTGACGACTATAAAGGAATGATTTACCTTGGAAGCAATGGAACAAATTACTGGTCTAAAATGGTCGAATGGGGCTATTATAAGAAAAATACAAAAAAAATTGTTCCTTTTCAATATTGTCCGACAGTTCAGGCGGTAAGCGGAGCTGACCTGAGTACCAATACACTTGGCTATGCCCCGGTGCAGCCTAAAAAATTACGGGAAGGGGTAATCGGTTATTTTATTCCTCTTAATGCCACACAGAATGCCAAAGGCTTTCAGACTGCCTCCGTTAAAACTCCTACCCGTCTTCCTCTTTTTGCTGAATGTATGACCCGTTATGAGATCAATCATAAAAAGCCGTGGCCTGACTACAATTGGAATCTTGCAGCTTCCCATAACGCTCATGTTACCATGATCCACGGTCAGACGACCGATATGGTATTTCTTGATGGTCATGTAAGCCAGATCAACAGGGCGGGATTCTGGGATGCCACCTATCTCTTAAATGCCGATAACAACAAGATTTATTACAACACAAGAAACATGGTGGAATTGACTGTTCAAAAATAATACAGTAGAAAAGGAAAGAACTTTTTACCATGAAAAAATCCTTGTTTACATTGCTGTTTACAGCCATTTCCTTCTGCCTTTCTACCGGAAGCGTTATTCTGGATGGAACGGCAAAAGTTACTTTGGACGTCCAAAAGCCCATTGAAGCGGAAAAAACAGCACAGGAAGAACTCAATACTTATATTGAAAGAATTTTTGCAAAATACCCGGGAAAAAGTTCTGCAAAAGCACAATTTATTTTACGGCATGATCCGAAACTCGGCGATCAGGAATTCAAAATAAAATGTGCAAAAAATAAAGTCATCATTTCCGGAGGCCGTCCCCAGGGACTTCTTTACGGTACATACTGGTTTATTGACCGGAAAATGGGCGTACACCAGTTCGATGCCTATACGGAATACTGCCCTTCCAAACCTTTGATCAAAGTAAAAGAGTTTGAAAAATACGGCAAACCTGCATTCAGTGACAGAATGTACCTTTTCGGGGAGGCGGGGATGCGTTGCGCCACTTTCAACCTTTTCAGCAGCAACCGCCCCATAGAAGAAAATAAACTCAATAAAAAGTATGGGGAACGCCCTGCCTGGGCTCCGCCGCTGGGTTCCCACGGGATGCTGGGGCTGATCCAGGCGGATATGTATAAAAACAGACCGGAATTTTTTGCTTTGCAGGATGGGAAAAGGATCGATCCTGTAAAGCGGGGCGTGACTGTGGATTACTGCCTTACCAATGAGGCTCTTATCAGGGAAACTGCCAAAAGATGTATCCACTTTCTGAAAAAATGCCCCTCTGCCAGATATATTTCCATTGCGGAAGGGGACGGTAACCGGGGAATGTGTGCTTGTGCCCCCTGCCAGAAA
The DNA here is from genome assembly GCA_045612485.1 of Victivallales bacterium. GTDB lineage: Bacteria > Verrucomicrobiota > Lentisphaeria > Victivallales > UBA1829 > RGIG5327. The sequence continues at coordinate 3,359 of JAZKZE010000161.1, forward strand.
CTGATAAACGCCCACGGTAAAAGGGAATCCGCCCGCTGGGTATATTTTGCAAACAGAGTGGGGAGACTGGTGAAAAAAGATTTTCCCAAGGTAAAATTGGTGATTTTTGCCTATATTGCCAGTCAGAAACCTCCGGTAAATATGGTTGCAGACGATAATGTTGCCGTACAGATCGTTACCCTCGGCGTCCGCAAGGGAAGACCTTACAATGATCCGGAGAACAAAACAGCAAATAAATTTCTTAAAGAAGTGATCGAACCCTGGACAAAAATATGTAAAAATGTGATGATCTGGGATTATGTATGGCAGGCACACGCTCTGGCGACTTATCCGGATCAGCTTATCAACTTGCAGAATGTGAAATATTTTGCCTCCATCGGCGTAAGAGGACTTTTCCCGGAAGATATTTCCATAGACGGGCGTCCTCTTTATCAAGGGGCACCTTTCCGTACCTGGCTTCTTGCCAGAGCCATGTGGGATCCGGAAGAGTGCGGGGACGGCAGGGAACTGGAAACGACATTCTGCAATGAATATTACGGCCCTGCCGCAGGGCCTTATGTGAAAAAATATTATCAATATTTGCGGGATGTGCATTGGAAAAGCGGATTTGTGGGGATGACAAGCGGGGGAACTCTCACCCGCGCACCTTTTGAAGCTCCACAAGTAACGGCAGAATGTTATAAATTGCTGAAAAAAGCATACGAAGAAGCGAAAAAAGAACAAAATCGTGAGCATATCCGCAGAACGTATGAAGCCTTTTTGCCTGTAAAATTCATGGTGGCTTCCGACTATGCCAAAGTAAAACAGTTTCTGGATGATAAAAAAACTGCCGGAGAGCATATACAGGATATCCGCAGTTATCTCCGGGGCAAAAGCAAGACTGTGAAAAGATGGTTTTCTTTCAAAAAACTGCACCGTCTTTTGAATACCACTGAAGGGATCAGCAGTATCAATGCTGACGCAAACAGGGAATATGGTATTTACAAAGCAGGAAGAGCGTATGACGGAAATCTGAATACCGGCTGGACTCCCGGTCTCGGAGTGGGCTGGACGATGATTGATCTTGAAGAAAACCGCTTCATCAACCGTATTACCACAGTATTCCATAAAATACGTTTTTCCAACAGAGTCACCTATCAGGTGGAGGGTTCTTTTGATAAAAAAGCATGGCGGATCATGATCCCCAAAAAGGTATATACTGTGCCGGAAAAAATACAATCAAGCGGAGATGTGAATAAATATTACAGTGTGGATGATGTTACATTAAGTAAAGATGTGGAGGCCCGTTACATCCGTACCCATATTTTTATGAATGAAAGATGTACAGGAAATGGGCAATACAAGCGGGATGACGTTCAGCATACTGAACAGTATTTTAATTTGAAAGAACTTCCGGAAGAACTGAAAAATTCTGTGATCAAGGAGTAAAAAATGAAAAGAAACAAAAAATACTTTACACTTGCAGAACTTGTCATCATACTTGGAGTCATGTTTATTTCTTTCTCCCTTTCCGGCTTTTTCATCAGCAAAGCCCAAAGGGATGCCAAGGCAGTAAAATGTGCAGAAAATCTCTTCCGGATGAGTAAGGCTACTTTCAAATATGTTGCTGACAATAAAGGTTTTCTCCCTTATGCAGCGGAAGGACATGACAGCTGGAAATTACAGATTGCGTCCTATATGGGGATCAAAGATCCTGCAGTAAAAGGAAATAAAGAAAAATTTTCCCTTTTCCATTGTCCGGCAGATGTGAATAAAATGCCCACCTATATGGAAAAAGATCCTTTCTATCTTGGAAAAATGAGTTATTGTGCCAATCTTTATGTTATGGATGCAAAATATAATGATCTGAATAATGACGGATTTATGACCACAAGAAAATTAAATTCCATTGACGGCCCGGATACTGTTATACTGTATGCGGAAAATCACAACAGAAATAATGTTATCGGTTCAGGTCTTTCCCTGAACTGGAATCGTAATAAAAGCGAATTCACCTATCCGGAATCTGCAAAAAAAGGGTATCACGCAGGCAGCAATAATTATCTTCTTCTGGATGGCGGAGTGGAATTCTATACTTATAATTTTACTCTCCTTCCGGAGGATATGTGGTTTCTCAAATATGGGACAAGTGACCTGTAAGCAAGGTTGAAAAAGGAGAATACAGCATGATGAAAGTTTTCTATTGTATATTTGCAGCACTTTTTTGTGCAGGTACGGTTTATGCCGGTGAAAATAAACTTTCCCAAGCCGGACAGCGGGGAACGGCGGAACTGGCAAAATACGCCATGAAATTGGAAAAAGAGAAAAAATATGAAGAGGCAATATTGGTATATAAAGAAATCATTGCTTCTGAAAAAAATATTCCTGAAATCCAGAATTTTCTCATCAAATCTGCCAAAGGAAAGGTGAAAATCAATGATTTCGGCGGTGCGGTCCATGATTTGGAGCAGATTCTTGTACTGAAAAAGAGTTCTCTAAAAAATTCACTGAAGCATTGTGAAACTGCTGTTATGGAGCTTGCCACAATTTATTCTTCAAGAATGAAAAATTATTCCGGCGCACTTCTTCTTATAGATAAAGCATTAAGCGACAAAGACTTTTCCACTGCGGCAAGAAAAAAATTCAGCAGAAAAAAAGAAATCATATTGCAGGAAGAGGTAAATACCCTTGTCCGGTTGAAAAAATTTGATGCGGCAAGGAAAAAAGCCGCAGAAAATAGAAAAAAGATGCCCGGAAGCGCAACTGTAAAGACTGTAATAAATACGGAAACAGCTTATGCAAAAATGCTTACCGGAAGAAAAAAATATTCTGAAGCAGATAAAGTATTGCAGGAAGCTGCCAAAATAAAAGGAGCATCCCCAAAAGAATACTGGAGCATACAGGAGGCTCTTTTCCTTAATGAACTTGCTGCAAGAAAATTTGATGCGGCAAAAGCTACTCTTGATAAACTTGCAAAGATGCCCGGGGGAAACAGAAATACCCTTGTGATGCTGAAAATACGTATGCTTTTTATTTCCGGCAAAGACCGGGAAATGGTGGAGTTTCTGGTCAAAAATGCCAATGACAGCAAATTTACGAAAAAAGAGCGGGGCAATTTCTATGCCGAAGCGGCATTTTATGCGGTATCCAGATTGAAAAATATCAAATTATCTGAAGAATATTACGCAAAAGCCAAGGCTCTTTACGGAAAAAATTACAGAAATACCAAAGTAGAAAAATCTCTTGCATACTGGAAAAATAAACTCTGATTTCTGCCCCGGGGGGTGCAGAAACAATATACTTTTCTGTTCATAAATAAATGGAATTCATTTTGAAATAAACAAAAAAAAGGAGAAAAATGAAAATCAGACTTTTACTTATTTCTCTGGCAGGACTCGGGATCACAGGATTTCTTTCCGCCGGGGAACTTACCAAAGCAAAAGAAGGTGGAATAAAATCCCTCAACACTTATGCAGCAAAAATGCTGAAAGAAAAAAAGTATGATGATGCAATCAATGCCTATACTTTTATTCTGGAAATGGAAAAAAGTAAAAGTGCCATTCAGAATACTCTTTT
>JAZKZE010000162.1:0-23429 GCA_045612485.1 Victivallales bacterium
TACGCTCACAATTCCTTGTGAGCGTCCGCAAGGCGATTGCCCTGCGGTTCATTCGCACATCCACTGCGCGCTCGGCGGCAACCGCCTCGCCTGGCAACCGAACATTTCTCTTTTTTCCATGATTTTATGGGACAGCTGTGATTTTTTTAATTTTCAATCCCTTATATGACCATTACCGACAGCCACATATTTATAGGTACACAATTCGGAAGGGCCAACAGGTCCTCTTGCATGAAGTCTGTCTGTACTGATACCCACTACTGCTCCCATACCGTAATCCCCGCCGCCGGAAAGACGGGTGGAGGCATTGACCAGAACAGAAGCAGAATCCACCTGTGAAATAAACTGTTCCGAAAGAAGAAGGGAATTGGTGATAATGCCGTCTGTATGGCCGGAGCCATATTTTGCAATGTGTTTTACCGCTTCATCCAGTCCGGAAACGATTTTTACGGAAAGGGTGGCGGCAAGATATTCTGTACTCCAGTCTTCTTCGAGAGCTTTTTCTATTCCGGGAAGGATCACAAGAGTTTTTCCGCACCCTTTGAGAGTCACCCCTTTTTCCTGAAGAGCTTTCGCTATGGCTGGCAGAAGTCTTTCTGCACACTTTTCATCCACAAGAAGGGTTTCCAGAGCATTGCATACTTCCACTCTCTGGCATTTTGAATTGACAATCAATTTTACAGCGGTTTCTTCGTCAGCATCTTCTGCCACATATTGATGACAGATCCCGTCATAATGTTTGAGGACAGGGATCCTTGTACCTTCTGCAATGGCTTTGATAAGGCTTTTTCCGCCACGGGGGATGATAAGATCGATATACTCATCCATCTTCAGAAGTTCAGCTACCGCCCCGTGATCAGTTCTTTCGATAAGCTGTACTGCATCGGCAGGAAGTCCCGCTTCTACAGCTGCTTCCCGCATTGCTTCCGCCAGAACTTTATTGGTGCGGATGGATTCGGAACCGCCTTTCAGGATCACAGCATTGCCGCTTTTCAATGCTACTGCTGCGGCATCGGTAGTCACATTGGGTCTTGCTTCATAGATGATAGCAATAACGCCTATGGGAATGGCTACTTTCTTTACCTGAAGTCCGGAAGGCATGGTTTTTCCTTCCAGAACTCTGCCTGCCGCATCTGGAAGGGCTGCTGCTTCTTTCAGACGGTTCATCATATAGGTAAAGACTTTTTCTGTGACCTGCAATCTTTTGCGGAAGGCATCTGTAAGGTTGGGGGCGGCGGCAAGATCTTCTGCATTCGCCTTGAAAAGAGCTTCTTTGCTTGCGGCAAGTTTTTCCGCCATGAGATTGAGGGCTTTTGTTCTGCGTTCGCCGGATAATGCCCGCATTTGAGAAGCGGCGGCCTTTGCCCGGATGGAAAGTTCTTCAATGGAAAGCATAAATATTTTTCCTTTTCTGGTTATGATATAAGATTTTTTTTTGTAAGAAAATGCCCGGGATCAGAAAAGAGTTTTCATTTCGGCAAGGAAATATTTTTCAAGTGCGGAAGTTCCTTCTTTGGCGTACTCTGCGGAAAGATCCACGATTTTCACACAGGCATCTCCGGCAAGTTTTTCCTGTAAAAGACGCATGGTCTCTTCTTTATCCGGAACTTCCTCCAGAGGAGCAAGAACCCGTATAAAGGCTCCGGGGGCAGCTTTCTGCTGCAACATTCTTACATTTCTCAAAATACCTTCCGAAGTCTTTTCACTGGAATCCCCTGCTTTGAGGTTTTCCATACCTGTATGTAAAATCACATATTTTGCACTTGTTTCATCCAGTTCTCCGTGCCGCAGACGCCAGAGCAGATTTTCATTTTTGTCCCCGATAAAACCGATATTGAGAACGCGGTAATTATTAAAAAATTCTGTATCCAGTTCCGGGGGACGGGGGTACATTTTATCTCCGTACCACCAGAAGCCGCCCCATCTGTGGATGATCCCGTCCCCGGCGATGACCACATCCGGCTTGACAACGATGGCATCATTTCTTAAAATCATGGCATGACGGAAATGCCAGTCATAGGAGCCGTCGCCGGTTCCTTCCGCATCATACTCGTCATTGATGGTTCTGTGATCGGGATAATCCAGGGGTGTTTCGATCCAGCCCATGGTCGTGGCGCACCGCTGGATCTCATCATCGTGTATCCCGGAAAGCTGAAGATTGGCGATGACAGGTCCGTTGCCGGTAACGGTCACCCAGGTAATGGAATCCATGATCCCGTACCGCAGGTCATCTCTTACCACCCCTTTGTCAAATCCGCCTCCGGCAGTTCCCAGCATATAATAGTTTTTGCCGTGACGTACCGCTTTCACATGATTGTGCCAGTCGCCGCAGAAAAGTGTGTAATTTACATGATTGATCTTCCGTTCAAAGGCAAGAAATTTATCGCTTGTCCAGTCTATGGGCATGTGGACAAAAAGGAAAGTCCAGCGGGCGTCTTTGTGGTCAAGAATGGTTTTTTCCGCCCAGGCAAACTGTTCATCGGTGATGCCCTGAACGGGAACGCGGCCGTCTCTGCCTTCCATGGAATCCAGACAGACAAAGTGACAGTTTTTGTACATGAAATCATAATAGGTATTTTCCCCGTGACGTTTCTGCCATTCCGCTTTTGTTACTTCATGCCCTGTGGTCTTTCCGGGCCAGCCGAGGAAAATATCGTGATTGCCCACTACATAAAAGAAACGCATATCCAGTGTGGAAATGAATTGATCCACTTCATCACTCTGTTCCCTGATGCTGTTTTCTGCCTGTTCCCTTCCTTTCAGACCGCTGCATCCTTCCATAAGGTCACCTACGCAAATGGTGAATTCCGGGCGGAGAAGGTTCAATGCTTTCATTGTTTTTCCGAAGAAACCGGGTCTTTCGCTTCCGCCTCTGTCGGCAATAATGGCAAAATGAAATTCGCCGGGATCATTGAGAAATTTCTGTTCTGTGTAGGGAATGGCAGACGTTTTATTTTCTGCGGTATCTTTTTTATCAAAGTCAAACATGGCAGCTCCTTTGTGGTAAGCAGGATTTATTTACATTTCATATAATAAATAATATAATGCTTTGCAACTCTTTTTCAACAGGAACAGCAGAGGAGAAGTATAAAAATTGCGGGAGGAAAGGTTTATTTTTTATCTTCCGGGGATTTTTTTTCAGAAAGAGGGACGGTGCCGGAAAAAATTACCTCATTATTTTTTACACAGGAAAGGATCCATTTCCCCTGAAGAATACTGCTTACAAAATAATAATTGGAATGTTTATTGCGGAAAAGAAGGCCCGTACGGATGAGTTTTTGCAGCGTTTCATTTCCGTAAAGAAGAGCTTTTCTGCTTTCCGGAGAGTTTTTCCGCATTTTTTTATCCGGTATCACTGAATTTATATAATTCCCCGTAAAGGAATTTGTTACGATCTGCATTGTAAGGTCGGTAACCATTTGATCTGTGACAGAGGCGGCAAAGTGAGAAGAATGCCCATTATCAGAAGGGGTTTTCAAATAGGGGGAACTTTCCGGCACCGGGTCATTTTCCGATGCTTTATCGTGGAAAAGATCTAAAACAGCACAGGAAGGCAGCAGCAGAGAAAGCAAAACTGCTGTCGTAAAAAGGGATATTTTTGAAAAATTTTTCTTCTGCATAATGTTTTCCCTGAATAAAATGAGCCTGAATATGGAACAATTTACAGCAAAATGAGTGTTTAAGCAAGTAAAAAATAATTTTTTTCCGGAATATTTTTGTGTGGACTTGATTTTTGACAAAGTTGCATTATATTAATTGCCTACGATTATAAAGACAAATCAATTTTAACGTTAATGATAAACAAGAGGTGACTCAATGAGTAATGTATGTGAAATTTGCGGCAAAAAGAAAGCCTACGGTGCACGGATCATCCGTCGCGGTCTTGCCAAGAAAAAAGGTGGTATCGGTATGCACGTTGTGAAAGTATCTCCCCGCGTGTTTGAACCCAACATCCAGACTGTAAAGGTCAATGACAACGGCACCATCTGCCGCAAGAAAGTTTGCACTGCCTGCATCCGCAGCGGAAAAGTGACTAAAGTTTCCTGATTTTCTTTTTATAAATTGTCCTTTGAAAGCGTAGGATTGCCCGGTGCATGAATACGCTTTTTTTTATTCCCGAACAAAATATGAGGTAAAAAATGAAATTTTTTGAAAAATGCAAAGAGATCTTTGCAAAAAAGAAATGGGTCAGGATTGTTTCTTACGTCGTTGCCGCGATCATCATTCTTCTGGTGGGTGCCCATCTGTTTCTCGGTCATATCATCAAAGGCTCCATCCAGACGGTCGGACCTCTTGTGACCGGTGTACCTATGAGTGTGAAAAGTGTAGGGATCAGTACTCTTGGTGACTTCGGTGTTTCTGTAAAAGATCTTGTGATCGGAAACCCCCAGGGATATTCTTCTCCCTATGCTCTGAAACTCGGCAATTTCCAGCTGAAAGTGAAAACTTTTTCCATTTTCTCCGGAAAGATAATTGTGGATAAACTTCTGCTCGAAGGTGTGGAAGTAAACTTTGAAACAAGTCTTATTGCCAGCAACCTTACGGACATCAACAACAATGTAACAAAGTATGTTCCCCAGCCTGCAAAATCTGATGACGGGGAAAAGAAGGAAGAAAAAGCTCCCCCGAAACTTCAGGTTAATGCCATTGATATGTCTGATATTACTGTGAGGATCGTTGCAAAAGGTGCAAATGCTGCCGGTGTACCCATCCCCATGGTACCCATTCACATGAAAGATCTTGGGACCGGACCTGACGGGATCACTCCCACAGCTCTTATCAATGAAATGTTCACCAAACTTATTACCGGAATCACTTCCCTGGTTGCCTCCGGAGCCGGAGCTGTTGCTGACGGAGCCTCCTCCGCTGCCGGTGCCATTGCTGACGGAGCTTCTTCCGCTGCCGGTGCAGTGGGCGATGCTGCAAAAAGTGCCGGAAAAAGTGTGGAAGATGCCGGAAAAAATCTGGGTAAACAGTTCAAAGGGCTTTTCGGTGGCGATAAGAAATAAGTATTGCTTTCAATTTTCTGAATGTAAAAATCCATCTTCTTTACAGAAGGTGGATTTTTTTTATGATTTTACCAGCTTTATTTTTACCTTGTATTTTTATGGCAGGAAAGAAAATTGGTTCGGTATTTTGATGGGGGCTGCCCGTAATGCAAATGAAATCTGCGGTGAAAATATCCGGGATCATGGAAGCCGCTGGAAAGAGCAATTTCTTTGACCGTCATGGATGTTTCCCGTAAAAGAAAACAGGCATGATCCAATCTTTTGCCGGTGAGCATATTATTAAAGGTTTCCCCGAAACTCTGCCGGAAGATCCTGCCCAGATATTCGGTATTGCAATGAAGATTTTCTGCTGTGGAGGCGAGTGTAAGATCTTCCTCCCTGAAATGAAGAAGCAGATACTCTTTTGCTGCTCCTGCAAGGGGGGTGACGGAACGATGGAGGGCAGGGGGTATATTTTCGCAGGAGGACCGTCTTATTTCCTGAATAATCAGTTGAAAAAGCAGATCCAGGATCTTGCGGTCAATGTTTACGCGGCTTTGTTCCACAAGAAAATTCTGTAAATATATCCCTGCAAAAGAATCCTCTTTACATTTTCCACTTTGGGGCAGAGTGGCGAGAAAATCATCCATATCCTGAAAATGCAGCCAGAAAAAAATCAGATCTTTGGGGTATGGAGCTGTTCCGCCATGTTTTCTGCCCTTCCGCAGAAAAAGAAAACTTCCGGCAGTGAGGGTAAAGGAGTTTTCTTCCTCAAACATGCTCAAGGTCCCCCGCAGAACATAGATAAGTTCGTCACTTTCTATAACTCTTACGGCATGCTGTCCCACACCTCTGGAAATAAACTTTCCCGCATTATAAATTTGATATAACATACGATTTTCTCCACTTTTTTTATAAGATATTCCATACTTCCTTTGTTTGCAAATGTGAAACAGGCAAATATATTAAACTATACTGGAAAAATATGATAAAAAACGGAAGTCCCCATTATGAAAAAAATGTCTTTTGCAAAATTGAAAAATGTACGCCTTGATGATCCTGTATTTTCTTACAGACAGGATCAATTGAGGAAAGTGACCCTTCCTTCTGTTATCGCCAAAACAGAAGAAAGTGGCAGGATCGATGCCTTTTCCCTTTCCTGGAAAGAAGGTATGGAAAAGAAGCCCCATTATTACTGGGATTCGGATGTGGCAAAGGTGATGGAAGGGATTGCTTATTCTCTTGCTCTCCGGGAAGATAAGAAACTGGAAAAACTCTATGACAGCTGGGTGGAAAAAATCTGTTCCGCCCAGCAGGAAGACGGATATTTAAATAGTTGCGTAACGACTCTTGAACCGGAAAAAAGATTTGCAAATCTTACTTTGAATCATGAACTTTACTGTGCCGGTCATCTTATGGAAGCGGCTGTCGCCGGATATGAGGAACTGGGGAAAAGGAAGCTGCTGGACTGCCTCTGCCGTTATGCGGATCTTCTTGCCGGATATTTCGGAAAGGAAGAGGGAAAGAAAAGAGGCTGGCCCGGACATGAGGAAGTCGAACTTGCCCTTGCTAAAATGTATAAAGTAACCGGAAAAGAGGAATATAAAGATCTTATGCGGTACTTTATCAATGACAGGGGAACTGAACCCAACTATTTCCTTGAGGAAGGGTCATTGCGCAACATGATCCTTTACCGCAACTTTCAGGCTGTTGAACCTGTCCGGGAGCTGAAAGAAGTTTACGGACACGCTGTAAGAATGGTTTATCTGCTCTGCGGTATGGCGGATCTGGCGGAACTGGACAATGATACAGAACTTTTCAAGGTATGCGAAAGATTGTTTGAAGACATCACAAATAAGAAGATGTATATTACCGGCGGGATCGGCTCAAGTTTCAATGCGGAAAGTTTCAGTTGTTCCTACGATCTGACCAACGGTTCTCTTATGTATGCGGAAAGCTGTGCGGCAATGGGTCTGGCTCTTTTTGCCGGAAGAATGTTCCTCCTTACAAAAGAAAACAAATATATGGATATTCTGGAAAAATGTCTGTATAACGGGATCCTTTCCGGCATCAGCTTGAATGGAGATGAATTTTTCTATACAAACTATCTGGAAGTGGATGAAAACCTGCACGTTTATAATTCCGGAGCCAAAACAAGGCAGAAATGGTTTTCCTGTTCCTGCTGTCCCACCTCCTATACCCGTTTTATCCCGCAGATCGGGAATTTTCTCTTTACCACAGATGAAGAGGAAAATACCATTTATCTCAATATCCCTGCCGCCTGCTGTGCGGAACTTTCCTGCGGAAATCAGAAGATCCTTCTTACGGTGGAAGGCAATTACCCTTATGACGGCAATACCTGCGTAAGGATAGATTCCGACGGGGAATTTACTTTGAATATGCGGATACCTTCATGGTGCAGCAAATATGAGGTGAAACTCAACGGAACAAAACAGGATTCTTCTGTGATAAAAAGGGAATGGAAAAAAGGCGATAAAGTGGAACTCTTCCTGGATATGCCGCCAAAATTTATTTATGCAGACAGCCGTATTACAGGAAACTGCGGAAGAACCGCCATTGTACGGGGACCGGTCATTTATGCATTGGAAGAGATCGATCAAAAGTGTCCTGTAAGGGAAATCGTATTGCGGCGGGATATTCCTCTTTCCCTTGTCCCCCTTCCGGCATCTTTCCCGGAAAATGTGAAAGGAATTTCCATTACAGGAAAAGCATACCGGGAAAAAAGAGAGAATGACTCTCTCTATACCGATGACCCCGGTATATTGGAAGAAACGACCTTCCTTGCAGTCCCCTATGCCTTATGGCAGAACCGGGGCGAAAGCAATATGGCAGTCTGGATGAGATATAAATATTGAGCAGCATGGAAAATGAACGGACATAAAAGAGTGTCCGTTCATTCCTCAAAAAGGACTTTTTTATTCTTCTGACGCAAGGATCAGATTCTGCAAGGGGGCAAGCGTTACCCTGCAGGGAAGAATATATTCCTTTTTGCTGATAAGATCTCTGAAGAGCTTTTTCTGCAAACGGGTTTTATCCGGTATCAGGGAAACGGTACGTTCTTCTTCACTGTAATTGATCACATACAGCATGGAAAAATGCTGACCATCTTTTGTTACAGGATAAATGCCCACATCTTCTGCTCCGGGAACCTGACAGAGAGCTTCCATGCCGTGAGCTTTCCATTCCTCCGCAAGGAATTGCCGCAAGGGGGAGGCTGGATGATATTCTGTTGTCACCAGTGCGCCTATAAGGATCGCCCGGCCCCTGCCGTATTTATGAGCGGTAATGGCAGGAGCTCCATCGGCAAAGGTTGCCAGAATTTCCGTATCCGCTTCAGGCCGCATTACCATACGGTAACGGTATGCGGAAAAATTTTCCCCGTTGGCAAGTTTGATAAAATCCTTATCCTTTTTGAAAAGCAGCATATCATGCACATCCACACCGAAAACATCGGATAATCCTCCCGGAGTGGGCTTCCAGGTCTGACAGAAATATTCATCTTTCAATGCAAACTGGGATTCCGCAATAAGTAATCCCCCGTTTTCCACATATTCCCGCAATTTGTCTGCAAGCATTTGTGTCATATAGGGACGGAAGGGAACGAGGATGGATTTGAAACGGTTTATTTCTCCGGAAAGAACCATTTTATCATTGACAAATTCTGCCTGATATCCGCAGTCCAGTGCCGCCATCATGGCATTATCGTGACTGATAAAGGGGATCTCTTTTGGGGAAATATGATGTCTGTGCGCCCTGCCGTAATCATGCATGGAAACATCCCACCATATACCGATATCTCCGGAAAATGGACGGGAGGAAAGAATGAGATCTTCATTTTCCCTTATGATTTTTGCCCTTGCGGAAAATTCTTCCAGACGGGGGGTATCATCTCCGTAAAAATCACATAACTGGGATTGGAGAGAATGTCCGCCGTCGATCCTTGTGCGGTAGATCCATGCAAGGATCTGTTCCGCCCCCATGGCGACCATAGACCAGTCACATACTCCATTATGTTTCTGACAGCCGGGGCGGTCATCATTATCGGGTCTGGGGCCGCTGTCAGTTTCAATGATCCTGACTTTCTCTTCCGGGGATAAGCCCACTCTTGCGGAACGCATATAGAGATTTGTCCACATATACACAGTCCGGGGATCTCTGAAATATTCATAGTAGGCAGAGATCCCGGCAGTTTTTACATGGAAGTCGGACATATCGCAGCCATGGATCCCCTGCATATTGAATGTTGTGGTATGATTGGGATCAAGCTCGTGGACAAGGGAACATATTTCATTAAAGGTATGGATATAATTTTTTTTGCAGAAGGTAAGAAAATCCATTGCCATGACCTGATTTCTCGGAACATTTCCGGGAACATAAATGGGGCGGACATCCTCCCATGAAGGGAAATCCACAGGGAACAATGCTCCCCATTTTTCATTGAGAAGATCCAGATCATTTTCATATTTTTTCTTCAGCCATACCCGGAATTTTTCAAGAGTACAGGAACAGTAACAGGGATCGCCGTGGGGTTCATTCCATACGGACCAGGATTCCAGCATGGGATGATCTTTATAACGGTTGACGGTTTTCCGGATAAAATCAAAGGCTTTTTCCTTATAAACGGGATCATCGGAACATATCTGCATATCCGGATTATTGTATTGCGTTTCCTGAAGAGGATTGGAAATACGCTTTGAGACAGGGTAATTATGAAAGAGCCATGCCGGGGCGGTATAGCCTTGCAGATTATTAAAGAGGCCCCCCACATTCACAAGGACATTCAACTTATATTTTTCTGCAAGGGAAAAAGCATAATCCGGCTGGGAAAAATCCAATATACCTTCTTTGCGTTCCACTCTTGACCAGGAAATGAACATACGGAAAGAGTTAAGCCCCATTCTGTGCATCTGTTCAAAACTTTTTTCCCACTCTTCCATTGGCATATGTGTATCAAGTCCCAGAGGAACCAGACTGCCACCCATCAGAAACTTTTTTTTTTCCATTTTTTCCCCATTTTTTTCCTTTTTTTTTGTCACTGGCATTTTGTTGTAAATATATCATTTACTCCGGCAAAATCAAGTGTGAAACTGTAAAATATCCATTGCAGAAAACTGTAAAATTGCATATATTTCATAAAATACAGCTCTCCGGAAGGACTTTTCCTCTTGACAAAAGGATTTCCTGCAAGTATATTGAAAATGTATATTTCTCAATACAACAATAAAGGAGAAAACAATGAAATACGAATTGGAAGTCGGAGCCAGAACGGTAACGGATGCATTGAGTGCCTGGTATGGCGGAGCAGACAGAGTGGAACTTTACGTCAGTCCCACAGAGGGAGCATTGACCCCCAGTGCAGGTCTTGTAAGAAGAATGATGAAAGTCAAGAAGGCTACCGGGATCGGGCTGGGCATCTTTGCCATGATCCGCCCCCGTGCCGGTGATGCCCTCTATTCAGAGGAAGAATTCAATGTGATGCTGGAAGATACCGAGATCCTGAATGATGCCGGTGCAGAAGGCTTCATGGCAGGGATCGTCACTCCTGAAGGGGAACTGGATGTAAAAAGAATGAAGATGCTCAAAGATAAAGTTCCCGGAAAAAGATTTACTCTGCACCGGGCTTTTGAATCGGTCAAAGACCAGAGCAAAGCATTGGAACAGGCAGTGGATCTGGGGATCGAATTTATCCTTACCGGCGGATTGAAGCCGGATCTGACCTTTGATATCGACCGTTTGCGTAAACTGCACAAACAGGCAGCAGGAAGGATCAAAATCATGGTGGCTCTGGGCCCGGCCTTCAAAACCCCCACTCTTCCTGAACTTCTGCTGGAGGATATGCCCACAGATTTCCATATCGTCAATGGTTACCGTCAGAAAAAGTCTCTTATGAGATATGTTCCCGGCATGAAACCCGGTGACGATGATTATCTTATGCAGAGACTTTCCACAGTGGAATATCTGGAGGAATCCACCGTGCGGGAGATCCGCAATATCATGGATGAATACAAAGCAAAATAAATTATAAAAACAGAAGGAATATGATTATGGCAGACAAAAATTCTCTCATCGCCGATTTCAAAGCACTGGGTATCAAACCCGGTATGAATTTGCTCACCCACTCCTCCCTCCGCCGTATCGGACCCGTTGACGGCGGGGCGGATACTGTTATCGACGCCCTTCTGGAAGTACTGGGAAAAGACGGTACTCTTATGATGTCCACTGTTTCCGGGAATGTCAATACCGAACAGCCTGTTTACGATGTAAGAAATACCCCCTCCACCGTTGGAACCCTTTCCAATGTGTTCCGGAAACGCCCCGGAGTCATCCGCAGTCTGCATCCGGTCCACTCTATTGCCGCATACGGGCCCAAAGCGGAATTTTTCACCGAAGGGCATCTGGATGTGAATACCCCCTGGTCTCCCGGTTCCCCCTACGGGAAACTTATGCGTAACGGCGGGTTCATCCTTTTCCTGGGAACCAATTTCACCTGCAACACCTGTATGCATGCTCTGGAGATCGAAGCGAGAGTTCCCGGACTTCATACAAAACATACCAGCGAACTCTTTATTCATGACTATGAAGGCAATGTGCGGTCTATTCAGCACCACTGGCACTCCCCCAAAAAGGATTATTTCGTGGATATGGAACATATCGTTGCCGCAGCAGGCGGTCTGACTTACGGCAATGTGGGATTGGGGATCTGCCGTCTGGTGGATGCTCAAATCCTCCGCAAAACCGTTCTTCCCATCCTTCAGACGACCCCCGAAAAAGCCATTATGCGCCGTACCGATAACGACTTTATCTGGGAACCCTGATCGTTTTTACAGGAAGAACTCTTTCCCGGAAATGGTTTTTCATAAGTTTTTTTACTTCTGAAAGCCGATTCCGGCAATAAAAAAAGGAACCTTTTTACAGGTTCCTTTTTTTGTGTCTGCAATTCTACGGAACAAATCATCCGCAGTGGAAATAGGTTTCCACAAGAGCAAGGATCTTTGCCTGATCATTGCCGATGTCCGCACGCAATGTACGGTCATTGAAGGAGCGCAGAGAACTGATGATACCGTCGATCATGGAGGGAGCAAAGACACCATCTTTTTCGTAAATGGCTCTCTGGGCTTCCAGACAATCGGCGGAAGCTGCGCAGCTGTCGGGAAGTACGCTCAAGGAATCCAGAATGGCACGGTTTTCATCCTTGTGGATGTTTACATTCACATAGGTCTTTTCTGCGATGGCAAGAGCTTCTGCGGTTTCAAAACCGTAGCGGCAGGCAACGGCAAGACCGGCAAGGAGCAGATATACATCCGCAGATCCGTCGGGGGAACGCATTTCCACAGTCTGTTTCTGGGTGGTATCGTAGGATTTGCCGTCGGCTTCACCGGGGTTGGCAAGTTTGCACAGGTCTTTACTGGCTGTCCATCCCAGGGGAACACGCACCAGTACGGAGCGGTTTCTGTCACCCCAGCAAACGTTTGTGGGGGCTTCCTGATGAGGAACAAGACGGAAATAAGAGGTGGGATTGGTATTGCCGAAAGCGGTGATGGAGGGAGCAAGAGTCATCATTCCGGCAATGGCACGTTTGGCATCATCGGAAAGTTTTCTGTCCTTCAGCATCTGATTGAGACCGTCTTTCATCAGGCGGAAGTGGATGTGCATACCGCTGCCCGCTTTACCCACTGTGATCTTGGGGGCAAAAGTCACATCCAGACCGTTACGGTAGGCAAGGTTGCGGATGAGCCATTTGGCGATGAGGAGCTGTTCGGCTGCTTCCACTGCATTTACAGGGAGGAATTCGATCTCATTCTGTTCATAGATCTTGCCGTTGAGGGAGAAGTTCCCCACTTCAGAGTGACCGTATTTGATGCGGCCGCCGGTCTGGGCAATATAGCTCATGCAGAGCTGACGGAATTCACCGAATTTGGCATAGGGTGCGGATTCGTGATAGCCTTTCTGGTCAACGGCGGCAAAAGCTCCGTCGTCTTCTGCGATCACATAATATTCCAGTTCGCCCATTGCCTGGAATTCCATACCGGTGGCTTTTGTGAAAGCATCACAGGCTTTTTTGCAGGTATATTCCGGACTGCTTTCCAGCGGTTCCCCGTCTTTGTTGAAGAAGGAGCAGAGGAAGTTGATGGTGGGCAATTCTGCAAAGGGGTCCATAAAGGCTGTACGGAAGCGGGGAACAACATAAAGGTCACTGTTGTTGGCTTCGATGAAACGGAAAAGACTGGAACCGTCCACGCGTTCGCCGCAGGAGAGGATCTCTTCCAGATATTCGCCGTCATTGATGACGAAATTCAAAGTTTTGAGGCGGCCGTCACCGGCAGGATAGAGGAAATTGATGTGGCGTATGCCTTCTTCCCTGATGAAGGAAATGATATCGCTTTTCCGGAAATCTTTCGGATCTTTGCCGATTCTTTCCGCCAGAGTGTGACTTGTGTAGTCAATAGTACTCATTTGTATTCTCCTATTAATAATAAAAAAAGTTTATCCTATTAAAATACCACACATTCTGCTTTTTTTCAAATGTGCAAAGCTGTTCTTACGGAAAAAACTTTATAAAAGATCCCCTTTTTTCTTCCGGTAAACAGCTTTGCAATGAAAAAAATCTGTCTGTTACCGGCAGATCAGGCAAGAAGTTTTTTTACAGCTGTCAATTCTTTATTTGCATCCTGAAGCAGAGTTTTTATAAGCTCATCCATGCTGATGATATTATCCATAAGTCCCACGGATTGCCCCGCCATGAGAGAACCGTTTTCCACATCCCCGTCTACGGCGGCTCTGCGTAAAGCTCCCATCCAGAATTTTTCCACTTCCTCCTGTGCCGCCTGACGGTGGATCGTTCCGGCTTCCAGTTCCCGCAGCAGTTTCAGCTGTAACGCACCGAATGACTGCATCCCTTTATTTTTCAGGGCGCGCACAGCCACTACCGGAAGCTGGGAATCATATTGCGGGGTGGCAATGGCATCTCTGCTGTTGGCGTGAAGAAAAACCTCTTTGAATTTCGGATGTACAGAACACTCTTTAGTCATCACAAAGCGTGTCCCCATCTGTACTCCGGCTGCCCCCATGAGCAGAAGATGTGCCATCATTTTTCCTGTGGCTACTCCCCCGGCAACAAAAATAGGCAGATCCTGACCGTATTTGAAAAGCAGCTGCTGGATCAATACCGTAGTGGAAACATGCCCGATGTGACCGCCTGCCTCACTTCCTTCCAGAATAATGGCATCTGCACCGAATTTGATCATTCTGTCGGCAATGGAAATAGTGGAGGCAAAACACATGACTTTTGCGCCGGTACTTTTGGCTTCCAACACCTCTTTTTCTTTGGGAAAACTTCCGGCAAAGATGATGTAGGGTACCTTCAGATCTTTGAGCATGGCAAGATGTTCTTTATAGGAGGGGGCGATGGTAATAAGGTTTACTCCGAAATTGTTGCAGGTAAGGATCCTTGTGGCATTGATCTCCCGCAGCAGGGTACTTGCCGGAGCATTGCCGCCGGCAATACAGCCGAAACACCCGTGATTGCAGACTTTGGAGACAAGGGCGGGATCCGATACCCAGGTCATTGCTCCGCAGATAATGGGATAACGGCATCCAAGAAAGTCCGCACCTCTTTTCATAAGGGGGGAAAGAAGGTCTTTTTCCCCGTTGGTAAAATCTATTGTCATGATCGACTCCTTTTTAGTAATTTATAAAATCTTTCAGTGAAAACATCTTTCAGTGAAAGGTATTTTTTCACGATAATGTAGCATATCAATAACACTTTGTCAAGAAAAAAAGTAAAAAAAGTATAAATATAAGAAATTGTAACTCTTATATCAAAAAATGCCCTCAACCGGAGTAAGGAGGTCGAAGCCGGTCAAGGGCGGAAAGAATCAGTAGTTTTTCCCGGAATCAGCCCTCCGGGACGGGGCAGATTGGCTTAAATACCCTGTGCAAGCATAGCTTCAGCAACTTTCTTGAAGCCTGCGATATTGGCACCGGCAACATAGTTGATTTTGCCGTCGATTCTGCCGTTTTCCACACAGGCATTGTGGATGCCGGTCATGATACCGCGCAGTTTGCTGTCCACTTCTTCAGCACTCCAGTAGCAGTGACCTGCGTTCTGGGTCATTTCCAAACCGCTTGTGGCGACTCCGCCGGCGTTAACTGCTTTACCGGGAGCAAAGGTGATGCCGCTTTCCTGGAAGCAGGCAACCGCTTCAGGACGGCAGCCCATGTTGGAAACTTCAGCAACAAGTTTCACATTGTTGGCGACAAGAGCTTTGGCATCATCGCCGGAAAGTTCGTTCTGGGTAGCACAGGGCATGGCGATATCAGTTTCCACTTCCCAGGGCTTTTTGCCTGCGAAGAATTTGCCGGATTTGAATTTTTCTGCATAGGGAGCAACAATATCTTTGCCGCTGGCGCGCAGTTCCAGCATGTAATTGACCTTTTCAAAGTTGAGACCGTCTTCGTCCAGGATGTATCCGTCGGGACCGGAGATGGTGATGACTTTGGCACCAAGCTGAACGGCTTTGAGAGCAGCACCCCAGGCAACGTTACCGAAACCGGAGAGAGCCACACGTTTGCCGGCAATATCTTCTTTCATCATATCCAGCATGTGCTGCACAAAGTACACTGCACCGAAACCGGTAGCTTCGGAACGCACGAGAGAACCACCCCAGGCAAGACCTTTACCGGTGAGTACGCCGTGGAAGTTGTTGGCAAGACGTTTGTACTGACCGTAGAGATAACCGATCTCTCTTGCACCTACTCCGATGTCACCGGCGGGAACGTCTTTATCCGGACCGATGTGACGGAAGAGTTCACGCATGAAGTTATTGCAGAAATCCATGACTTCCCGGTCGGTTTTTCCTTTGGGATTGAAGTCACTTCCGCCTTTACCGCCGCCCATGGGGAGGGTGGTGAGAGAGTTTTTGAAGGTCTGTTCAAAGCCCAGGAACTTCAGGATGGAGAGGTTCACGCTGGGATGGAAACGCAGGCCCCCTTTGTAGGGACCGATGGCACTGTTGAACTGTACGCGATAACCGGTATTCACCTGAATGTCTCCATTGACATCCATCCAGGGAACCTGGAAGGTGATCACGCGTTCAGGAACGGTCATGCGTTCAAGAATACGGTTTTTTTCCAGACGGGGATCTGCTTCAAGGACACCGCCGATGGTTTCAAATACTTCTGTTACTGCCTGAAGAAATTCGGTTTCCCAGGGGGCCTGTGCCGTCAGACGGTCGAGGACTTTCTGTGCGTACTCGTTCATAAAAAATCTCCCTTATTAAGGTTTGTTCTTCTCCCGCAACAGCTTTCAGCAGTGCTGCAAGCAGGAAAAATATTATTGAAAATTTTATTGCACATAAATATACTTGAAAAATCATGTTTTTGCAATATATTATTTGAAATAAATCAATCTTTTTTTGAGATTAAGTTTTTAATGGAACTATGGATAAGAAACGTTTGCAATATTTTGTTACGCTGGCACAGATGCTTCATTTCGGGGCAGCTGCGGAAAAACTTTCCCTTGCCCAGTCTGCTTTGAGCCGTCAGATGCAGCTTCTGGAAGGGGAACTGGAGTGTCAGCTTTTCGACCGTTCCAACCGCTGGAATGTTACACTTACCTCCGCCGGAAAAGTTTTCCTTGCGGAAGCGGAAAAACTTCTTGTCCAGATGGACGGGGCGAAAAGACTTGCTTCCGCAGTAGCCAGAGGGGAGGCGGGGGAGCTTTTTATTGAATTGGTTCCTGCCGCCGTAAACGTTGCAAGTTTTCTGGCTTCTCTGAGGGATTTGCAGAAAATATATTCCGGGTTGCATTTAAGTATCGGTACATCCATCAGTCCCGTTATTTACGAAAAGGTACGGAACAAAGAGGCGGATCTGGGGATCGTGCGTATGGCCCCTGTTTCCACGGAGGAACTGCAAATGGATATGCTTGCCAATGACAGACTGGTGGCGGCGATCCCGGAAAAACATTCCCTTGCAGCGAAAAAACTTCTTTTTCTCTCTGATTTCCGCAATGAACGATTTATTCTCCAGTCCTCCCATGATGCCACACCGTTACGCAGTACACTGGATGTGATCTGCCGTAATGCCGGATTTGCCCCGAAAACGGTAATGGAGATCGAGAATCTTACTACATTACTTGCTCTTCTTCCTGTTTTCAATGCGGTGACCATTCTTCCGGAATCTTTCTCAGGAATGAATACAAGTTTATGTTACCGGCATCTGGAAGATTGTCAGGAAAGATTGCCGCTTTCTGTGGTGTACAGAAAAGACAATCCCTCTCCGATCCTGCACAGGCTCCTGAGAGGGATCAATAAAAATATCACTTCAGTCAGCGGCCCAAAAGGATAATGGCGGCGATCCCCAGAACGATCCCGGCGATCTTGGCAAAATTGACCTTTTCCTTGAGGAAGATGATGCTTAAGATAAAGGTGGCAATAAAACTCATCTGGGCTATGGGGATAACAATACTTACATTGCCCACAGCAATGGATTTTGCCATAAAATAAACGATCCCTGCAATGAGAAGTCCGGAAAGAACCCCCAGCCGCAGAAGCCGGAAGTCGAATCCTGCTTTCAGTTCTCCTTTGGCTGCTGCATAGAAAATACCGCCGAATACCCAGAATACCCCGTTGATAAGGGCAACACCATTGGGATCGGCTCCATGGGAAAAACCGTATTTGTAGGTCAGACCCATTCCAGCACGCAGAAGGGAGGCGATGATCACAAGAATGGTTCCCAGAACGGCTTTTTTACTGTTTCCTTCATTGCCGCTTCCGAGAAAACATAAAACAGCAACTGTAGCACATATCACCCCTGTTACAAGACAGGTATTCATCTTTTCCCCCAGAAAAAGCCATGCCCCCAGAACTACTGCAACCAGGTTCAGACGGTATATTGTGGAACAGATCCCGGCACTCTGCTTTGACATTGCTTCAATGAGGAAAATATTTCCCACAAGAGAAAATACACCGGAAACACATCCCCAGATGATGGTACTTTTCACATCCTTCCATTCCCCCTGTGCAGGAAGGAGGGCAAGCACACAGCAGAGACCTGCAAGAGAGACAAAAAGTCCTCTTGAAGTTTTTTTGCCGGTAAGAAGTTTGAAAAGAAAATCGTTGACGGCGGAACACGCCAGAGAACATAAAGCAAAAATGACACCCATTTTTTTCCCTTTTGATAATTTGTTTTTATTGTATTTTGATTTATTTTATTGGATATTTTTCAGAATGGATTCAATACTTTCCAGCATCGTTCTTATGGATGCACCGGGGGTAACAGTTTTCTGGAAAGGCTCGGATGTTTCATTCTGGATACATTGAAGACGGGGTGCCGTTGCCAGAAGGGGCATAATCTTTTCCCAGTCTGTTGTTCCGTTTCCGGGGATGCGGTGATTGTCGATGGTTCCGTCGTTGTCATGGAGATGACAGGTAACAATGTGGGGAAACATCTTTGCAAGAATAGTGCCGTCAGGCAAGTTTTCCTTACATTCGGCAAGATGGGCGTGCCCGGAATCGAAACAGAATCCCAGAGTATCTGTGGAAAAATGATTCTTTATATCCAGCAGTCTTTCTGCGGTTGCAGAGGGATTGCAGACATTTTCGATACATAAAGTCATATCCAGTTTTTCTGCATACGGGAGCAGTTCTTCAACAGTTCGCAATGCTTCCGTATGAAGTTCCTCTACCGTATATCCTTCATGGCAGGGACTCCCCACATGGAATGTAATGGTATTTATTCCGAAATCGGACGCAATCTCCATAGCCATATATGCCCGGAGGATCTTTTCTTTATGCAGAACAGGGCAATTCAGATCAAGAAATTTCCCGAATGGCGCGTGGGCATCCAGATAGGAGATCCCGCCTTCTTTCACCAGATCCTGATAAAAAAATCTGTCGCTGGCATTTGCCATGATATTGAGGATCATGGCATCCGAAAGGGCGATATATTTTGCACCGTTTGCCGCATATTCCCTCAAAAACACTGTTTGCAGCTCTTTGGGTACATATTCTATATGGAAAAAGTGTGTCAGAGGAATATTTTTCATGTTCAGGTTCCTTGATATATTGTATTGTTTGATCAATGATCCTGCAAGGCTTTTCTGAGTTTTCCCCGGCGGAGAAAACATTTGAAAAGCATGGCAAGATACTGTTTGATGATTTTTGCGGAAAGTTTGCTCTTTCCTGCCTCCCGCATGGCAAAAACAATGGGGGTTTCCCTGATTTTGTGCGGCTCACAGAGAGAAAGAAGAAAACAGATCTCCAGCATGATCTTGAATCCATGGGGATCCAGATACTTTTCCACTTTACTGAAACGTTCTTTTCTTACTGCAAAAAAGCCGGACATGGGATCCCTGACTTGTGTCCGCAGGATGATTTGTGCCGCAAGGGAGGCTGTTCTGCTGAAAAGAGAACGGAAGAAATTCCACTTTTCTGTAAATCCCCCCCCTTCCACATGCCGGGAACCGATGGCCATATCCAGAGTGGGATCCTCAAATTCAGCAAGGACTTTCACAAGGTCACAGCTTCTGTGCTGACCGTCAGCATCCATACAGATGAGAATATCCCCGTCTGCTTTGTTGAAACCATACACAACACTGGGACTCAATCCCCGTTCCCCTTCATGCAGAAGAACACGGATATTTTCATGTTTTTTTGCGTATTCTTCTGCAATGGCAAATGTTCCGTCGGGGGAATGATCATCCACCACAAAGATCTCCAGTGAGGGAATATTTTCTTTCAGGAGATTATCCAGAGTTTTTACAATGCTTTCTGCTTCGTTGTATGTAGGAAGGATCAGTGCGTATTTCATGATTTTTATTCCATATTGCTGTATGTTTTGACAATTAAAATACAGCAGAAAATAAAATTTGCAAGCACTCAAAGCTGAAAAGGGAGGGGAGAATCAAGAAAAATGCTTTCCGTGGTGACCTGACAATCCATAACAAGGACTTTTACGCCTTCTTTATGGACTTTTTTCAATACTTCCCCGAATTGGGGATGGGTTTTGATATTGGGACGGAAAAGAGTTGCCCCTTTCAGCTGAACAACAAATAAAACCGCAGAATTGCCGCCTGCTTTTTTTATGGACGAAAGTTCTTCCAGATGTTTGATCCCCCGTAAGGTGGGGGCATCGGGAAAAAGAACGGTAGTGTTTTCCTCCAGTGTGACGCTTTTTACTTCCAGAAAAAGTTTTTTTTCCCCTTCCTGCAAGAGGAAATCGAAGCGGGATGAACCGTAAGTGACCTCTCTTTTCAAACGGGGGATATTGGTAAAAATATCCGGAAAAAGATTGTGTTTGCGTAAATACTCCTCCGCAACAGCATTGGTGATATGGGAATCCATATTGATCAGGATCTTTTTGCCCTTTTCTGTGAGCTTTTCCACGGCAACAAGATCATATTTTGTTTTCCGGGAAGGATTATCGCTTTCCGAAAGATAAACTGCTGCTCCGGGAAGAAGAAGTTCCCTGCACCTTCCCGTATTGAGAACATGGACTTTTTCCTCTTTCCCGTTTTCCAGACGGATAAAGGCAATAAACCTGTTGGGTCGGGAAAGAAATATGCCTTTTTTTATTTTATGGTACTGCATGGTCTGCTTTTACTTTTCAGATGAAGAAATTGATGGATACAGGCTGTGACCACACCGAAAATCTTTAATTCCATACCTTCGCGGAATGAGATCACCGGATATTTTCTGTTGGCGGGAACAAGGAATACTCCCTTTTCATCACTTTGCAGATATTTTACGGTAAACTCATTTTCCACACAGGCGATGACGATATGACCATTATGAGCCCGGATACTCCGGTCAACAACAAGAATATCCCCGTCCCGGATCCCGGCTCCTGTCATGGAATCGCCGGATGCCCGGACAAAAAATGTGGCGGCAGGGGTTTTGACAAGCAGTTCATTTAAATCAAGGGGCGTTTCCACATACTGTTCCGCCGGGGAGGGGAAGCCGCATACCGCCGGAGATTGCATCAAGGGGGGATTGGGGTGCAGCGGTTCTGTATGGATATTTTCTGCTGCGGGAAATATTTTTTTCTTATTTTCCCCTGAAAAAAATTTTTCTCTGTGTGTTCCTGTATCAAAATCTGATGCTGCCATATTTTTCCGCCCTTTCCCGGATCTTCTTACAATACTGCAAAATGAAAAAAAGTCAAGTAACGATTTTTTGAATTTGTGAACTTGTAAAATCTGTGTGTATGTGGTATAGTTTTATATATTGTGTTTTCATTTCAGATCATGAAACGGAGGAAAAATGCTTCAGACATATTCAGTGATAAACGGAAAAATCGTCCTTTCTGCGGCGGGCTCTCCTCTTATTGAAGTATATATTCTTCCGGATGATGAGGAACGCTCCCATCTTATCAATGATTACAAGATCAATGAGCATACCATGAGTTCCTGTGTGGACGCCAACGAGACTCCCCGTATCGAATTTGAAAATGAATATACGGCAGTCATTATGAAATATCCGAAAAACTATTCCGCCGAGGATAATTTCTTTTTCCGGATCAAATCCATGGGGGTGTTTATTTTTCCGCCCACGCATATCGTTGTGCTTCTGGATGAACCCCAGCAGCTTTTTCCCCGCAGATTCCCTTCCGTGGGACTGGATACGCCGCAGGATGTGATGCTCAGGATCATGCTTCAGATCGTCCGGCATTTTGAAGAACACCTCAACTATATCAATATGCTGAGCAATGAACTGGAACGGGATATAAGTTCCTCCGTGGATAACCAGAGTCTTATGAATACCTTTACTCTGGGAAAGGGATTGATTTATTATGTAAACGCTCTCCGCTGGAATTCCCATGTGTTGAGCAAAATCACTTTCAACTCCTCTAAATTCCAGTTCGATGAGGAAAATATGGAACTATTGGAGGATATCTCCATTGAAAACAATCAGTTTCTTGAACAGGCAAAGACCTATTCCCAGGTTCTGGAAGGCATGATGAATGCAAGGGCATCCATGATCAATAACAATCTGAATCTGATGATGAAAAATATGAATGCCATCGTTATTGCCATATCGGTTCCCACCTTTATCACCGGAGTGGGGGGAATGAGTGAATTTACCTCTATTTTCGGAAAAAAATGGTGGTTTGTCGCTTATCCGGCTTTCGTTCTTCTGATGACGGCAATAGCCCTTGTGATCTATTTTGTGATCACAAGGAAGAGAAAAAAATAAAAATCCTTCTTTGTTTTTTCAACAGATTTTCATTTCTTTACAGAAAACTTTTCCACAGGATCTTTTTCCAGTTTTCCGCAGGAGATAAGCAGTTCCACAAGCCCTTTACGCATAATGGAATACAATCCCAGCTCATACTTCAATCCCTCCGGAGTATTGCACTCTTCCGGATTGTGCCAGGTATAGTATTTTGTGGGCCAGTGGTGGTGATAGATGTCTGCTCCTTCGATCTTTTCGCAGTGATCGTCATGGTCGCAGGCAAGAATAATGATCTTGAAAGGCTTTCCGTTTCTTATGCGTTTGATCTCGTTGCAGAGTTTTTCTGCTTCCTTATCTGTGAAGTCGGTGGGGTTTCCCTCATTGATCACGGCCTTGTGCAGAATAAAAAGAATGGGTTTATCTGATGCCATTGTTTCCCGGAAATTTCCGATCCTTCCCTTCAGACGGGTTTGAAGTTTTTCCAGATCCTCCGGTCCGCAGTCTTTATCGTGAGGGTAGAAACAACCGGTATCAGGAGCATTGTTCCAACAGTTTCTTTCTTTATTGAAAGTCCATTCTTTTGTAAAATAATCCTCAAAGTCTGTTTTGAGAAAATGTGCTACAGCTTTCGGCGGACTTGCCGCAAGGTCAAAGGGCATTCCCTTTTCTCCGGATGTTCTGTTGGGTTTCAACATGGCATAAGTGGCAAAATGACGGCACATACAGGTGAAACCCAGGGAAACGATCTTATACTGATTTTCAAATTTTTTCCGGAGAAAGAAATTTGCCATGAGAATATCCCACGCTTCCTGTTCCAGCTCCGGTGCAAATTCCCGGACATGGTCGATGGTTTTCAAAGTCATGCGGAAATTTTTCCAGTTGAAGAATTTGCCGATAAGGTCAAGAACTTTTATTTTCAGGTCGCTTTTATTCATTTTTTATCCCGGATTTTTACCTTTCGTCAGCAGAATTAATAATAGATCGTTGTCTTTAAAGATAGCACGATTTTGATTTTTTTCAATATTTCTTCCTTTTTTGAGGAGAATATTTTTATAATGCGGAGTACTTTTGTACGGGATAACTCCCTTCTATTTTGTATAAAAATACACAGCTGTCCCATAAAATCATGGAAAAAAGAGAAATGTTCGGTTGCCAGGCGAGGCGGTTGCCGCCGAGCGCGCAGTGGATGTGCGAATGAACCGCAGGGCAATCGCCTTGCGGACGCTCACAAGGAATTGTGAGCGTA
>JAZKZE010000163.1:0-2185 GCA_045612485.1 Victivallales bacterium
GGCAATAACCTGTGAGGTTGCGCCGGGGTACATAGCTGTAACTTTGACCGTCGGAGGCGCGATTTCCGGATATTCGGCGATCGGCAGCTGAAACAGACAGATGATACCGATCAAAGCAGTTACAATGCTTATGACAAAAGCAAATTTGGGCCGGTCAATAAAAAATGCAGCAAACATCGGTTATCTCCCCTGCTTGAAAACCTTTTGTGCATCGACAGGTATGACAGGAGCATTGGCACGGATCTTGTGGGTACCGTCCACAACGACCGTTTCGCCATTTTTTACTCCGTCAATAATGATGAGTCTGCCGGCAACCGTTTCGCCGATTTTGACCTCTTTCCGTACTGGAATATTATTTTGAGTATTCAGTATCCATACAAAGTATTTGCCGTTTTCCATAATCAATGCAGAGGGAAGCACGGTCGTCTGCCCATCGGGGGCGTTGGCAGCAAAGAGCTGAACAGTAACAAAACTTCCCGGCAGCAGTTCAAGATTTTTATTTGGAAATGTTGCCCACATCGTTACGGTATTGCTTTTCTGATTGATCTTGTTATCCACCAAAGTTACCTGTGCTGTTTCTGTCAACACCTTGCCATCAGCAAGAACTACCCGGACTTTGGCGTTTTTCTTTATGTTTTCAATTCCTCCGAAATCCCGGCGCAGGGCTTTTTCGCTGATACTGAATTTTACATAAATCGGGGCAAGCTGCTGAACATCTGTCAATGCTCCCATCTGCGGAGCAAGAAGATTGCCGACAGAAACCATACTTTTCCCAATCCGTCCGGAAATGGGAGAGGTAATCAGTGTATAGGAAAAAGTATTTTTGGCATCAATCAAAGCAGCTTCAAGCCGTTTGATATTAGCTCTTGCCACATTGATTTCCATAACAGCCAAGTCGTGAGTAGATGCCGATACGGCATTGCTTTTCAGAAGTTGGCTTTTCCGGGCGTGTTCGCTGGTAGCATAAGCCAAAGTTGCCCGTTGGGCTTCAAGTTGGGCTTCAAGTCCCTGAACTGCGGCTTTGTAGGTGGTATCTTCAACTTCATAAAGCAACTGACCGGCCTCAACTAAAGCACCTTCAGTAAAATGGATTTTACGCAACTCACCATTGATACGCGGCATAATTTGCACGCTGTTGATAGCTTCAACCATACCAACATAACGGCGAAATGCCTTTGATGCTGCCGGAACGGCTTTTTCAACAACGACAGTTGGGGCTGGCATTCCCGATTGTTCATTTGCCGATAAAATTCCGGTATTCAATGCTCCGAAAATTACCGTACCGACTAATGCAAAAGTTCTTCTCACGATACATCTCCTATGATATTTTATTTTGCATTTTTTATTGTTAAAATATGTATAATATAGCACGCAAATACAGCATTTTCAAACACTTGTATATATACGACAGTGATGTAAAAAGTTGTAACTCGTTCAAAAAGTCGTATAGTTACAACTTGAAAAAAAATTTGATTTTTTTTATACAGACCACCCAAAAGTATGTTATGAACAACATTGAAACGCCTGTTGCCACTGTCAAAAAATGATAGGTTACACATCGCATAAATTATGAAAAACATTCCGAAAGACTGGAACGAACAACGCAAGTCTTTCGATTTCCCGGAACGGTAACACCACCACAGACTGGCGGCAGGAATTATCCTGCCACCTTTTTGCGTTTTAATGGGCGTGTCGCGGCGATTGGCGGTCTGGGTGGGGAAATTGCTTCCAGTATTTGGGTATGCATTTCCGGCAATTCCTTTTTTCCATCGTGCATATTGCTGTTCCTCCATATTTTTTGTTACTTCCAGTCCGATCCATTCGGACGTCCTGGCAATTCCGTAGACGTGCCATGCTCCATCATCGTAGATGTAGAGGTAGTTGGCATTCATCTGTCCCATACCGCAATACTGGTAGTCCTCCACGCTGGCAAAGGTTCTGGGGAGTCGGTACTGCTCCCCTCGGTCACGGTGGTATGCCACGCAGGTTTCCACCGTTTCATTGATTTCGCTGAGATCGCCGAGGGCGATAAGGGCGTTGACCTCTTCGGCAGTTTTGTACCATCCGCCGAGGATTACTCCGGCGTGGGCGACATAGCCGTCCCAGTTCAACCGGATGGCTCTGACTTTGCCGTCCGGCTCTCTGATTCCGATTGCTGCTGATGTTGACATCTGCATTTCCTTTC
>JAZKZE010000164.1:0-34686 GCA_045612485.1 Victivallales bacterium
CCGTTGACTGTCATTGCGCCGGACGCATTTACCGTGGCATTATTTACTGTTCCGTCTGCTACGGTAAGGTCGCCTGTTACCGCTACGGTTTCTACAGTTCCGCCGTTTACTGTCATTGCACCTTCTGCGGCTACGGTTGTATCAGTAACTGTACCTCCGGAGACAAGCAGACTGCCTTCCGCATTGACCTGCGTATTATTGGCAATACCGCCATCATAAATGGTAAGAGCTCCGGAACTGTTCAGGATCACTCCTTCGGCTACTGTGTTGCTGTGGACGGTTCCGCTCTGATTTTCAAAGGTTCCGCTGAAAGTATTGGAAGCAAAGGTCACATCCATACCCTCTTCAATACTTACATAACCGCCATTTTCCAACACAGTCACACTTCCGCCATTGATGTCCATCAAGCCGCCCTGTCCAACGGTAACCGTTACAGTCCCGTCATTGACATTCAGTGTTCCTCCGGATGTTACAGCTGCCACCGCTTCACCGCCATTGACAGTCAATGTTCCTTCATTGTTTACGACTGCATCAGTGACTGTGCCACTGTTTACCGTCATTGTTCCGGATGCATTTACCGTTGCACTGTTTACTGTTCCGCCTGCTACGGTAAGCTCACCAGCCACCGCTACGGTTTCTACACTTCCGCCGTTTACTGTCATTGTACCTTCTGCGGCTACGGTTGTATCAGCAACTGTACCTCCGGAGACAAGCAGACAGCCTTCCGCATTGATCTGCGTATTATTGGCAATACCGCCATCATAAATGGTAAGTTCGCCGGAACTGTTCAGGATCACGCCTTCGGCTACAGTATTGCTGTGGACGGTTCCGCTCTGATTTTCAAACGTTCCGCTGAAAGTATTGGAAGCAAAGGTCACACCTGCTCCTTCCCCGATACTTACATAACCGCCGTTTTCTGTCAAAATCGCACTGCCGCTGCTTACATTGACTCTTCCGCCCTGTTCCGCAACTCCGGTAAGAGTTCCATCGACAATATCCAATACACCTCCGGAAACAATAGAAGCATTATCCACAGTTCCGCCGGAAACACTCATAGTTCCGCTTAACGCCACGGTTTCAACAGTTCCGCCAGTAACATTCATTGTTCCTTCGGCGGCTACTGTCGTATTGGTGACTTCCCCGCCGGAAACACTCATTGCCCCGGAAGCGGCTACACTTGTATCACTTACCGTTCCTCCGGAGACAAGCAGGCTGCCTTCCGCATTGACCTGTGTATTATTGGCAATACCGCCATCATAAATGGTAAGAGATCCGGAACTGTTCAGGATCACACCTTCGGCTACAGTGTTGCTGTGGACGGTTCCGCTCTGATTTTCAAAGGTTCCGCTGAAAGTATTGGAAGCAAAGGTCACACCTGCTCCTTCCCCGATACTTACATAACCGCCGTTTTCTGTCAAACTCACACTGCCGCCGCTTACATTGACTCTTCCGCCCTGTTCCGCAACTCCGGTAAGAGTTCCATCAGCAATATCCAATACACCGCCAACTGCTACAGAAGCTGCATTCACCGTTCCTCCGGTTACGCTCATATTTCCGTTTACAGTTACAGTTGCAACGGCTCCGCCGCTTACATTCATCGTTCCTTCGGCGGCTACTGTTGTATTCGTAACTGTTCCTGCTTCTACGTCAAGAACACCTCCGGCTGCTACAGAAGCAGCATTCACCGCTCCTCCGGTAACACTCATATTTCCGCTTACAGTTACAGTCCCAACAGTTCCGCTGCTTACATTCATCGTTCCTTCGGCGGCTACTGTTGTATTCGTAACTGTTCCTGCTTCTACGTCAAGAACGCCTCCGGCATTGACGGAAGCACCATCAACTGTTCCGGCAGAAACCGTTACAGTTCCACTGTTGACCTCGACCGTAATTACAGTTCCCCCGGAAACAACAAGTCTGCCGTCAGCGTTGACAATGGTATCATCCGCTGTACCGCCGCCGGAAACGGTAAGTTTTCCGTTTGCACCTACTGTGGTGGAAGATGCAGAAGCCCCGGTATAGACCGTCATACTGCCGCACATATCCCCGGTATTGACCGCTGTACCGCCGAAAAGCTCGAATTTTCCATCTTCGGAAACACTTGTACCGTCAACAGCCCCACCTTCATAAACATTGAACGTACCACCGGAAACCATTGTCCCGGATCCGGTTCCGCCGCTGTGGATATTCATGGTTCCCTGACGGATCACAGTATTGTCTGCACTTCCGCCATTATTCACGGTTGCATTACCGCCGGAAGAGACGATCGTGGATTCGATAAGACCGCCTCCGGCAACATTAAGCATACCGCCGGAAGAAATCACAGTATTGACCGCAGAAGCATCTTCCCCGTTTACAATAACAGTACCACCTGCAGAAACAGTTGTGGAGGTGGCGGCAGAAACCGGAACATTATTGTCATCCAGAACTTCCGCCCGACCTGCATTTCCGCCGGCAAGCACATTAAGTGTACCGCCGGAAGAGACGATCGTATCATCTGCAAAAGCCCCGCTGGAAACATCCAGGATACCGAGATTTCTGATCAGAGTTCCGACAGCACTGCCGTTTTCTTCGATTTTCACATTACCGCCGGAGGAAATCACCGTATTGCTTGCCGCACCGCCTCCGGAAATGGTCATCGTTCCCAAATCCTGAATGACAGCATCAAGAGCTGTACCGCCGGAAGAAACATTCAGGAATCCCACATTGTTTACCAATGCATTTTGCGCGGTTCCTCCGGAATGGACATTGACCATACCATTTGAATAGACTTTGACACCGTTGAGCAAACTGCTTTCCCCTATTTCAATACTTCCGCTGGAATAAACCGTCGCTGAATTTATCATACCTCCGGAGGAAACCATAACAGCAGCAGAGTCATAAATGGTCATACCGGAGGCGGAACCGCCGGTCATGGAAACAGTTGCAGAACCGTAAATCGTTGTATTGGAAAGTCTCCCTTCAGACATCACAATCGTGGCAGACTCGAATAATTGCGTTCCGGCAGCAGCCCCGTCTGCATAAATATTCATAACCGCAGAAGACCCTATGAGAACAGCACTGGACAGAAGACCGCCGGAACCAACTTCAACCGTTCCGGAATTTGCAACAGTTACAGTATTTCCGATACCGCCATCATCTATCCGGAGCATTCCGCCTCCGGCAATATTCATTTTATAGGCAGATGCCCCCGCTCCGGTAATGATCATTACACCGTCTTTTTCTACATTGGTGATCTGGCTGGCATAAGTCATATTGCCCACAGTCCATGCGGGTCTTCCCGCAGAACCTCCGGCAGATACAAGAAGAACGCCCCCGCCCGATACCGTTGTATTCCCCGCCATACCGCCATTACTGACAGTTACGGAGCAACCGCTGGAAACGGCAATGATATTGGCTGAAGCATTATTGATCTCCATATACCCGTTCTGAAGCGTCGCAGAGGAAACAACAGCCTTGTTCGTTACAGTCATCACACCGCTGACGATCGTTGCATCACTGACTGCTGCACTGTTATTCACATTCAAAACACCGCCGGAAGATACATTTACATCAAGCAATCTTGTACCGGCACCGGCAATATTGACCGTTCCGCCGGAAATATTTGCACTGGAAGCATATCCCTTTCCATTCACAGTCAAATTACCGCTGAGAACGGTGATATTTGCAACAGAACCGGCACTGACAGTCATAGTACCGCTATTCACAGTCGTATCAACAGCACTTCCCATAAAGCCGATAGAAAGAGAGCCTCCCGCAGAAACATGGGTACTTGTGATTTGTCCGCCTTTTCCTACACTTACTCCACCACCATTGCTCACGGTGGTATATATTGCACTGGCAATATTTGTTACAGAAGTGTTGCTTGTATTTGTTTCAGCGGCGACATTCATCATTCCATTTTCATAAACCACAGTGCCGTTGGCGATCCCCCCGGAAGATACCTGAAGACGCCCGCCGGAAACAGAAGTATCGGAAGCTGTACCGCTGTAAGTCACGACCATATTTCCATCCAAATCCACAACCGTAGCGGATGCGTGCCCACCACTCTGTACAAAAAAAGCACCGCCGGAAGATATTACAGCACCTTCAACAGAGGGAGCAGGCAAAAGATTGATTCCCTGTCTTTTATCAACGACCCCCAGCACTCCGCCTTTATATACAGTAACATCAGTAGCGGTCCCGGCACCGATTCCCATGGAGCCGCCATCATAAATCGTTGCATTGTCAGCAGAACCACCCCCCAGGGCCAATGCCCCACCGGTATAAACGCCGATACCGTCTGCCTGACCGCCGAGAGAAACAGTCATACTTCCGAAATATACAGCTCCACCGTCAATTGCCCCCCCGCTGCTCACGACAGCAGAACCGCTGAAGATTTTGGCGGAAGTGGCAACCCCGCCATTATTCACATTCAGCACTCCGCCGGAATTAAGAGTCACACTGGTTGCATTTCCGGCAAGAGCTACCGTACCGGATACACCGGAAACACTGTCACCATATACATCCATCACATTGGCAGACCCTCCGGCAGCGATCACGGCAGTTCCACCGGAAACAACAGTATTCCCAACCGAACCGCCATTATTTACGTTAAGGGTATCTCCTGCCAATACCTGTGAACCGGTAATGCTCTCACCATCATTTACATTAACTACTGCCATTTTCTCCTCCGTGACGTTGTATTTTATTTTAATAATGATTTACACACAAAAAAACGTGCCGCAAAGGCACAATACACCTGCGGCACGACAATAAAAAAGCCTCTTTTTTCCATACAGAAAATCCGGAAAAGGGAATTTTGAAAAAAAGAGTTGAAAAAGTAAAAAAGGCTCCGGAAACAGCTGAATTTCTTATATATATATACATATATGCAAGGGCATTTCTGCCGGATCTCAGCAAGGCATACAAAGATGAAATCATGCCGGAAGAAGGCATTACAGCATTATAAGAAATATTTTTCATCCTGTTTTTCCTTTTTACTGAAACTAATAATTGCAATATATCATAGTGATAAAATAGTCTCTTTATAAGTATTTTTCAAGTAAAAAAGAGATTTTTTCAGAAAAAAGCGATATTTATCCTGTAAAAAACAGAAAAACAGTGGCAACAAAAACTTTTTTTTCACAAAACTCAGGATCATTTTTCCTGATTTTCTTTAATAAAGGAATTGACGTTCTGCAACTTTCTGCCGATACGTTCCAGAAGCTCCATACGGCGGGAATCCATCTCCGATACCTGCAACTCTTCACAAAGCCCCTCTTCCACTTTCTCCAGGAATCTGCCGATCTCCCGGTCAGATACCGCCACAGGAGATGATGCCCATTTCCGCATAAACAACTGTTCCGGCAATTCCTCCCCATTCTGGGCAGGAATGGAAAGAGGACGGGCATGGGTGGCAAACTGATACCCTTTCAATGCGGTAATGATCCCCGTATAATCCGCCTCCTCTTTGTGCAGACGCAAAAATTTATACTCCATGACTTCCGCCGCATCTTCCTGCGTCTGATCCTCCCTGCTGTAATGATATTTCCGGGAGGAAAAGTTCAGGGAATCCCGCATATTGGTATCCAGTTCCTTGTTGAAGATACGCATTTCCCGCAATACTCCTTCCTCATCTTTCCGCACATCCCCGCCAAGCATCAATAAGCAGGCAAGGAAATTTTCATTGTGCGGCTCGGAAGTGATCTGGGACTGCCGCCCGGACAACTCCATGGAAATATGCAGACTGTGAGGCGGAATATCCAGAAATTTCACCGCTTCATTAATGAGTTTCGACATCCCCCAGGGACAGTCAAACAGCGGACGGGAAAGATCCCCTACAATATTGAATCTGCCGAAAGCATACTCAAAAAATCCTCTGGAACGGTCGCTTCCCGCATAAATATCCCGGTGGGCATCCACATGACCGCCCATACGCCAGGTACGCCGCTGAAGATCAAAATCATTAAAATAATAGAAACTGTCAAAGTAGGGATCTTCCCCCGGCTCACT
This sequence comes from Victivallales bacterium, assembly GCA_045612485.1. Classification (GTDB taxonomy): domain Bacteria; phylum Verrucomicrobiota; class Lentisphaeria; order Victivallales; family UBA1829; genus RGIG5327. Next base: position 5,992 of record JAZKZE010000164.1, read on the forward strand.
GCTTACCGCTCTCACCCCCAGATAACTGAATTCCAGTTCCGCCCCCAGAGGCGTAGGCGTGGAATACCAGTTGGAGGCTACTTCATCACAGATAAGACGCATATCCTCCCTGCAATAAACCTCATCCGCCAGAGCAACACAGAGGACAGCATAGTCAATATAGGATCTTCCCGGTACAAATTTATCAAGTGCCTTCTCCCGCAGCAATGACTCGATCCTTACCGCATGACGGTTATAGTACATAAAGGCAAGCAGAATGGCAAGTCCGTGACGGAAATATTTCTGGGAAAGACGCACCGCATTATGGAAATCATGCCTTATCTTATCCACAAGCTGATTGAATACGATATGTTTACAGGCAAATTTCATATAATGATCGCCATAGGGACGCAATGCCTCATCTGCAAAAACATCATCCAGATCCGGCGGTCTTGCATCCTTGAATGCCTGTACCATAATATAATTACAGATATAATTCCCGTCAAACTGGGAGTCGATAAGGGAATCCACTGCACTGCCCATAAGTTCACGGAATCCTCTGCGGGTGATCTCCTGACGGTCCGGCTCAATAGTTTCCAGAAGCTGATCGATCTTCTTCTCCAGATAAAGGCTGTACCGGTCTTCAAAAAGAATATCTTTGGCAAACGCCTTCTGCAAAGCAGGAATGTTACCGACATAAGTCATACATCTGCGGCGTTTCTCCCCGACACGGCACACAACAACTTTACGGAAATAAAGGCTGCCTTCATCTTCAAAAGCATCAATTTTTTCAATATCTTCCGGGGTGAGATCCTTCAGCAGACGTCCGTTGGTAACGGCACCAAACTGTTTCACCGTAAAATAAAACGCTCCCGGAGGAACCACCCGCATATAGTTATGCAATACAGCTTCTTCACTTTTCACAGAATGATTCAGAAGCAGTTTCACATGCTCATCACTCATAAGTGTACCGTAAACAAAAAGGTCGATCCTGTCACTGTGTACATTATGGAATGAACTGTGAATATCCTCGATCTCTTCCGGTGTATAAGGTCTGTGACGACCTTTCTGCACGGGAGAAACACTGTTGAGTTTTTCCGGATCCATTTTATTTTCCTGACTTATTGAAGGATCTCGGCAAGGACTGCAGTTTCATCACAGTTTGCCGCTTTAGGACAAATGGAACAATCACTCCAGATCTTCTGGGGAAACATCTCTTTGGAAACGATCCGGAATCCCAGCCGGCAGAAAAAAGGTGCCCGGTAGGTGAGAGCAAAAACACGGCAGGATTTCTTTTCATTTTTCAGCATTTCCAATATCCCGCCTACCAGAAGAGAACCTATTCCATTGCCTTTGAGTTCCTTCTTCACCGCAAGGGAACGTACCTCATAAAGAGAATCCCCGTAATCCCGCAATGCGGCACAACCGGCAAATTTCCCATCCTTCTCACAGATGCGGAAATTGCCGATACGCATGGCAAGATCCTCTTTTGTCCGGGGCAGCAACAGACCGGATGCGGCATATTCCTGTAATATACAGTAAATATCTTCCACATCACCCACTACAGCCTTGCGGACAGTCACACCATCAATATTTATACTGGTATCTTTACTCATCTTACGGAAGAACAACTCATTTTTTATTTCCGGAAAACTTATTCCGCGTCTTTCTTTTTACCTTCGGAATAATATTCAATGGAACGGAATTTATTGTAACGGTGTTCCTGCAATTCCTCCGCACTCATTTTTTCAAATTCGGCAAGAGAAGCAATAAGAGTCTTTTTCAGGATCGCCGCCATTGCATCATAATCCTTCTGGGCTCCGCCCTGGGGTTCTTTCACAACGGCATCCACAAGTTTGAGTTCTGTAAGTTCTTTTGCAGTAAGATGCAGTGCGGCAGCAGCCTTTTCAGAGTAAGCACGGTCTTTCCAGAGGATCGCAGCACATCCTTCAGGAGTAATAACGGAATAATAGGAGTTTTCCAGAATAAGGACTTTATTCCCCACACCGAGAGCCAAGGCTCCGCCGCTGCCGCCTTCTCCGATAACCGTAACGATAACAGGTACTTTCAGAGCAAACATCTCTCTCAGATTCACAGCAATGGCTTCCCCGATATGCCGTTCTTCTGAAGCTACTCCGGGAAATGCTCCGGGAGTATCTACAAAAGTAAGGACTGGCACATTGGCTGTTTCCGCCATTTTCATAAGCCGCAGAGCTTTACGGTAGCCTTCAGGATGAGGGCAGCCGAAATTGCGGAATACATTTTCCTTGGTATTACGTCCCTTCTGGGTCCCGATGACCATAACATTTTTTCCGTCAAGCTTGGCAAATCCGCCTACAATGGCAGGATCGTCAGCATAACGGCGGTCGCCGTGGAATTCCATAAAATCCGTAAAGATCCGCTCCACATAATCCAGCGTATAGGGACGTGCCGGATGACGTGCAAGAAGCACTCTCTGCCAGGGGGTGAGATTGGAATAGACCTCTTTTTTTGTCTCTTCGATCTTTTTCCGCAGCAATTTCAATTCATCGGAAAAATTCATGGATTGTTCAGCATCCAGTTTTTCCCATTCCGCCAGTTTTGCTTCCAGTTCGTATATGGGCTTCTCAAAATCAAGCATGAATTCCGCCATATTTTTTTCTCCGTTCACGGTTTACGGTTTATTTTACTTTAGAAAAATATAATATAACTCCTCTTGCCTGATTTTTCAATTCACAGGACAAAAGTTTTTTGAAGAAGACTTTTTACATGAGCTTCAGTCCGGGAAGATCCTGGATATCCACGATTCCGGCTACTTTCCCTTCAGAGGTAAGAACCACAATATCATCAATATGCCGTTCTTCCACGATTTTCAATACTTCCACTGCCAGTGCTTCTTCACACACACATGCGGGATTTTTTGTCATATAATCCCCCACCTTCCGGGAAAGGATCGCCATATCATCATCGGCTTTTCTGCGGAAATCACCGTCCGTAAAGATCCCCAGAAGATTATCATTTTCATCGGCAATGACAGCGGACCCGCCGTGAGCCTTTGTCATGGCAAGGATGGCTTCCTTTACAGTAACATCCGGACTGACTTTGGCAAGCTGTTCGCCGCTGCGCATCACATCACCCACTTTCATGGTGATGGCTCTGCCGATGGCTCCGGAAGGATGAAGTCTGCCGTAATTTTCCTTTGTGAAGTTACGCATGCGCATCAACGTCATGGCAAGAGCATCCCCCAATGCAAGAGTGGCTGTAGAGGTGGTGGTGGGTGCAAGATTGAAGGGACAGGCTTCTTTTGTCACAGTCATGGGAACAGTCAGATCGGACAATTTTGCAAGAGAAGATCCGGGGCAGCCGGTAAGAGCTGCCACAGGGACTCCCAGTCTTTTTGCAGGCACAATAACAGAAACGATCTCATTGCTTTCCCCGCTGTAACTCAATGCCAGAACAATATCCCCCTTCTGGATCATTCCCAGATCGCCGTGCATAGCTTCAACTGGATGCAGGAAAATGGCGGGGGAACCGGTACTTGCAAGAGTGGCGGCGATCTTTTTTCCCACATGACCGCTTTTGCCCAGACCGCAGACTACGATCTTGCCGCCGCCGTCAAGCACGCCGATACATCTTTCCACAAGCTCCACAAACTCTTTCCCCAGATTATCCTTCAGGAAAGTGATCCCTTCCAATTCTATATCCAGAACATCTTTTGCTGTACCAATGATCAGTTTTGCATCCATTTTAACCATCCTTTCCGGGATTTGTTTCAGTAATATACCCTAACAATATACATTATTTTTGCAATTAAGCAAGAAATTTTCCTGAAAGGATTTGAAAAAATACCCTTCAAGATGTAAAATAACAGGAAAAAGAAAGATTTTCTGACGTTTTACCGTAAATAATCATATTATAAATTACAAAAGGAGTCAAATATGGCATCGGAAAAATATGTTGCCGCAGATATGGGCGCATCCAGCGGACGCGTCATCGTGGGTATTCTGGAAAACGGAAAACTTGTCATCGAAGAAATGCACAGATTCGATAACGGCCCTGTAGAAAAAGACGGTTCCCTTTTCTGGGACAGCGATATGATCTTCCGCGAGATCAAAACCGGCGTAAAAAAGGCGTTTGCCAAATATCCGGACATCATCTCCTTTGCCGCAGATACCTGGGGAGTGGACTATGTTTTCATCAAAGAAGACGGTTCTTTTGCCCGCGCCCCCTACAACTACCGGGATGCCCGTACAGATACAGCTCCTGAAGAGGTATTCGGGATCATTCCGGAAGAGGAACTTTATTCCCGTACCGGCACCCAGAAAATGCAGCTCAATACAATCTATCAGCTTTATGCCCACAAAAAAGCCCATCCGGAAGATTTTGAAGGCACCACCCTCCTTATGATCCCTGATGCCTTCACCTATCTTTTCAGCGGAGACAAGACCTGCGAATATACAGAAGCGAGCACCTCCAATCTTCTGGATGCAGCAAGCCGTTCCTGGGATTACAAGACCATTGATGCTCTGGGCTTCAACCGCAAGATCTTCCCCGCCATAACCTCCTCCCCTGCCAAAGTGGGAAAAATCAAAAAAGATGTGGCTGAAGAACTGGGGATCCCGCAGATCACCGTATGCAAAGTAGGCAGCCATGATACGGCCTCCGCTGTTGCTGCTGTTCCGGCAGAAAAAGGCAGTGACTTTGTATATATCAGTTTCGGTACCTGGGCATTGTTCGGTGCGGAACTGGACAGTCCCGTCCTTACAGAAGAAGCCCGTCTGGCAGGATTCACCAATGAAGGGGGGCTTAACGGCAAGATCCGTTTCCTCACCAACATCATCGGAATGTGGCTTGCCCAGGAACTGCGTGCAGACTGGAGCAAACGGGACGGGGAAAAAGTACCCTGGAGCAAGATCGACCCCATGGCAAAAAATGCGGAAGGTTTGAAATACCTTATCGACCCCAATGCAAGAGAATTCCTCTCTCCCGGGGATATGTATGGAAAGATCTGCCGTTTCTGTGAACGTACCGGTCAGGGTACGCCTGATGATGCCGCAGCCATCCGCTGTGTCTATGACTCCCTTGGTATGTGTTTCCGGGCAAAACTGGAGATCCTGGAAAAACTTTCCGGCAAGAAGTTTGACGCGCTCAATATCGTAGGCGGCGGTTCCAATGCTTCTGTCATCATGCAGATCGCTTCCGACATCTGCAATCGCAAAATCATTGCAGGCCCCGTGGAAGCTACAGCCTCCGGCAACATCCTTGCCCAGGCGATGGCAAACGGTTCGGTAAAAGATCTGGATCACGCAAGAGAGATCGTAAGAAATTCCTTTGCTCCTGCCATCTATACCCCGCAGGACTCCTGCCGTGAAAAATATGATGCGGCATACAACAAATTTCTTACTCTTATTGGAAAATAAGAAAATCTTTTACTGAAAAAAACATTTTCAAATACCGTCCGCAGATCCCTCCGGGCGGTATTTTTTCATATATATTTCTGTTTTTCCAAACCGTAGAAACAGTAACATTTTTCTTTGCAATATTTTTTCATATCTTTTTCGAAAATATCTATTGCATTTTTGTTATTCCGGTGTATATTGCGGGTTATTTTCCCCCTTTTCACAAAACCCTGCAACCAAAGGAAGACTGCCCATGAAAAAACTCCTGTTTCTCCTCGCCGGATGCCTTTTTATTGCATCCATTGTCCTCAATTTCCACCTCAACAGAAAAGTTTCTGTACTTTCCTCGAAAGCTGGTAAAAACGGGAGTCCCTCCCCGTCCATTTCTCCGGCTGTATCCGTCCCGCCGACAGAGGAGAAAAAGAAGAAAAAAAGAGTTTTCCACTTTGATTCCGCCCGTTATTCCGGGTGGCGTGAGGCAGTTATTGCAGATTTTTCCAATTCTGCAAAAGTTTCCGCAGCTTCTCTCAACAAAGAAAACGCCTACAAAATCACTCCCCATGTGAAACTCAAATCCATACAGTCAAGCTCCGGTGAGATCCTGTTTTCCGGCGATTTTGTTCCCGGAACCACTTATCTTTTCCGTCTGGCGGATTTTCTTGCAACAGCAGATGGCAGAACCTTGTCCCATCCTGCAGTATTTTCTGTAAAGATCCCGGATAAAGACCCCGCGGTCAAGTTCCTTACGGAAGGTCCCATTCTTCCCATGAAACAGGAAAAGCTCACTCTTCCCTACTCTGTCATAAACGTGAAAGAGATGGTTTATGAGATCCGCAAATTCTATAAAAACACTCCGGAAAATTTTGTTGCAGGAAACCGTTATTATTACAGTATGGATGAAGATAAATCCTATTGCGTTTATAACAAACTTGTCTCCTTTGATCTTCCCGGGAACAAAACAAAATTCCGGATGCTGAATCTGGGGCCGCTTCTGAAAAAACATGGTCCCGGGATCTATGATATATCCTTCATCATCAAAAAAGCCACAGGAAACAGTTCCTCATACTCCAGCAGCCGGACGACAAAAAAAGTTGTTCTTACCGATCTGGGGCTCACCTCCGCATTGCCCGGAAAACTGACAACGGGGGAAAAAGGTGCCGTATTTGTCCGCACACTCTCCGGTAATCTGCCGGTTGCCGATGCAGATGTCACCCTTTACAGCAATAAAAAACAGATCTTCGCAAAAGGCAGAACCGATAAAGACGGAAAGTGTGTCCTGACTGTCCGCAGAACAGTGGATGATAAAGAAGACAAAGCAATGCTCCTGGTGGCGAAAAAAGGGGACGACATCACTTACCTTGATCTCGGGTACAAACATAATACCACCATTTTCACCGATTCCGGCAGAGTGATCAGCAATGATATGGAAGCCTTCCTCTACACCATCCGGGGCATCTGCCGTCCCGGGGAAAAGATCAACGGGGGGCTCTTCCTGCGCAAAACAGAAAACGGGATCAATAAAAGTGTACCTTCCACCCCGGCAGCTGTTACTCTGACCGATCCTGCCGGAAACGCTCTTCCGGTAAAAAATATCACTCTTGACGAAAATGGATTTGCTTCCTTTGATTTTGCCATTCCCGCAGATGCCCGTACTGGCTCCTGGAATATTGCCGTAAGAACTCCCGGAGCAGATCTCAAAAAAGATCCTCTGGGCAAATGTTCTTTCCTTGTAGGCGAATATGTTCCTGACCGTATCAAAACGCAACTGAAAGTGAAAAATGATATTGCCGGAATAACAGCATCCGATACCATTACATTCCTCCCCGCTGCCGCCTACTATTTCGGAGCGGATCTGGAAGAGGGGACAAAAGGAAAGTTGAAAGTATCTTCCTCCCGGATGCAGAAAAATCCTGCCCACTGGAAGGGTTTTGCTGTGGGAGATCCTTCCGCATACAAAGCAGGAGATATTTTCACAAGAGATTTCTTCCTTCAGGAAAAAGAGATCCTTTATCCCGGTTTTGCCGCACAGGACGGCAAAAGTTTCTTTCCGGTCATTCTTGATGCAGTCTTTTCTGTTGCCGAACCCGGCGGAAGAACGGTAAGCACCACATTGCGTATTCCCTGTTCCGTTTCCCCCTTCTACATAGGCGTAAGTGAAGAACCCCGTTCTTCCGGGAAAAATCTTCTTGTTGACTGGAAACTGCTTTCTTACAGAAAAGATGGTAAAATTGCTGCGGCAAAAAGGATTTATACCATCAATCTTGTCCGCAAAGAGTGGGATCATCTTCTCAAGGAAGAGGGAGATTCCTTCTCTTATGAATGGGTCTGCAAGGAAGTTCCCGTACTGGAAAAAGACATCGTTTCCGATGCACTTTCCGGCGTTTTTGATTTCGGGGAACAGTCCTCCGGCGAATATATTCTTAAAGTATCGGAGGGAAACAACAGTCTTGTGACAAAAACCTCTTTCTGGCACAATGCCGGGGATGCCGGAAAAAGATCCGCCAATCCCTCCATTCTTTCCCTGAAAACAGATAAACAGAAATATCTTCCCGGGGAAACGGCTGAGATCACATTCTCCAGTCCGGGCAAAGGTTCTCTGCTTATTGCTTCCGGCGTGAAAGACAATTTTGCAGTACAGACTTTTGCTGTAAAAGAAGGAAAAAATACCATTTCCGTCAGGATCCCGGAGAATACAGCAAGCTCTCTCTTCCCTGCCGGAGTAACACTCCTTACGGGAAAAAACAGCAAGATCATCCGTTCTTTTGCTCTTGCCCTTCTCCCTGTGGATCTTTCTGCTTCCAGAAAACTTGATGTGGCTCTCTCCCTTCCGGAAAAAGCCCGCCCCAATGAAAAAATTTCCCTGGAAGTATCACTGAAAACCGCCGGCGATCTTCCGGCAGAAGGTTCCGTACATATTTTCGGCTGTGATGCAGGGATCCTTTCTCTCACCAACTGGAAAACTCCGGATATCTATGAATTTTTCTCCGGCAAACGGCTTGCCCGTTACAACTATTCCGATATTTACAATAAACTTTTCCCCTCCCTTTCCCTTCTTGCCAACGGAAAATTCGGGGGTGACGGCATTGCCCTTGCCAAGAAGAGTACCGCCAGTTCCATGTATCTGAAACAGGAATTGAAAACCCAAAAGCCTGTTCTGTTCTCTTTGGGAACAGTGAAAACCAATAAAGAAGGCAAAGGGAAAGCAGCAATCACACTCCCTGATTTTACAGGAAGTATGGTCATTACCGCTGTTGCGGCAGATAAAACAAGAACCGGAGCAGTTTCCAATGATCTGCTCATCCGCGACCGTATCGGTGTGACAGCCTCCCTCCCCCGCAGTGCCGCCCCCGGCGACGTGCTGGAAGGAAGTTTCACCCTTTTCAACTTTGATGCCGATAATGGGGACTACTCCTTTACCCTCACACCTCCGGCAGGAGTAAAAAGCACAGGCAAAAATTCCTTTACAGGCAAACTTGCCAAAGGCGGTCAGACAACACACCGTATTAAAATCTCCTCTCCGGAAAAAACCGGAACTCATACCTTTGCCTATTCTCTTGTTCTGAAAACAAAGGAAGGTTCTTTTGAGAAGAAGGGCGAAGTATTCCTTACTGTCCGTCATACCACTTCTGTAAGCAGAGAAAGTAATTTTATTCTTCTTGCGGCAGGAAAAGAGATGGAACCGGGAACAGATAACAGCAAATGGTATTCCGCCGGACTTACCCGTACGGTCACAGTGGACAGCAATCCTCTTTCCATTGTTTCTGATGCTCTGGATTTTCTCAGAAATTATCCCTACGGATGTCTGGAACAGACTGCGGCGGCAGCCTTCCCGCTTCTTTCTGCGGATCTTCTTGTAAAATGCGGCATGATCGGAAAAGATCAGGCGGCAACGTCCAGACACCTTGCGATGCGCGCCGCCTACCGTATTCTTTCCATGATGCGTTTTGACGGCTCATTCAGTATGTGGCCCGGCGGCGGCCCCGAATACCGTACCGGAACACTTTTTGCCTCCCACTTCCTTTTTGAAGCCGAAGAAAAAACAGCCTTTGAACTGAATCCCGCTGTAAGCAATCTCATAACAAGGCATCTGTACCGTATTGCGGACAATGCGGCACTTTCCCGCGGGGAAAGAGCATATGCTTCCTACATCCTTGCCCTGGCGAAATCCGGCAGATTCCGTACTCCTGCAAAAAATATTCTTGCGGAGGAAAAGCAAGATATTGCCGCACTCTTTGCCGCAATGGCATTGATCCGGGGCGGGTATGCGGCAGAAGGGGCATATTATATGAAAGAGCTGCGGGATGCGGAAGTATGGAGAGAACAGAATATGCCCTATAAATATGCCGATGACAATGTACGCATGGGAATGCTTCTGTATATTCTCTCCTCTGTTCAGCCGGAGGATCCCCGGTGTACAGCACTCTTTGCCCGTTTGCAGAACTCTCTGCGTAACGACGGTTCCGGCTGGGGTACGACCCAGGCAAATGCCTGGGCGGTCATGGGACTTACCTCTTATGCAGCGGCAAAGGATATGGTTCTTTCCGGCAAAAAAGATCCCTGCGGTTATATTCTTGCAGGAAACGGGAAAAAAATCACCATTTTTGCGGATAAAAAGGTTACCATTCATGTAAAAGAAGGAGAAAAGATCAAAGTTGTAAATAGCTCCTCCGCCCCGCTTTTCATCCGTTCTCTTGCTTCCGGTATTCTGAAAAAAGCACATAATGTCAATAAAGGCATGACCATAAGCAAAGAATATTTTGATGAAAAGGGGCGGAAAGTATCTTCTGTCAACCACGGCGATCTTGTTACTGTCAGGATCACGATCCATACAACGCTCCCTCTTTCCGATGCCGTTATCTGCGATCTTCTCCCCGGCGGACTGGAAATCGAAGACGGAGCCCTTGCCACAAGAGCCGGAAAGGTCAAACAGGCGGAAAATGCTCCTTTTGTCAAGTTCCGGGAAAACCGGGCGGACAGATTCCTGCTTTTCTGCAATCTTGACGGCACACAATCCTACAGTTACAAAGCAAGAGCAGTGATCCGGGGGAAATATGCCATGGGAACCATTTCTGCGGAAGGGATGTATGATCCTGATACAATGGCAAGATATACTCCGGAAGGCGTATTTGAGATCAAATGATCTTTTCATTTTCTGTAAAAAAATGGAAATCGGGAAAGAGGATATGGAGAAAGCTCCTTGTATCCTTTTTCCTGTTTGCGCTTGTTTTCATAACGGCGGCACTCTCCTTCTGGTATATCCTGCCGCGATATGTCAAAGATCCTCTTGCGGTACTTTCAAAACATACTCCGGCAAGATCTTTTTACGACCGGAACGGGGAATTGATCAAAAGAGTAAAGACAAGTCAATACCAATGGCGTCTGGATCTGCCCCTTTCCCGTATTTCCCCGGAAGCGGTCAAGGTCATCCTTGCAGCGGAAGATGCAAATTTTTACAATCATAAAGGGATCGATCCATCCGCTGTCATAAGAGCATTTTTCCAGAACATGATTTCCGGCAGGATCGTTTCCGGAGCCTCCACCATTTCCATGCAGCTTGCCTCTCTTGCCATGAGGGAAAATGGTTCTTACAGAAGGAGTTTTTCCGGCAAGATCACCCAGGCACTTATGGCACGGAAACTGGAAATGTGTCACAGTAAAAATGAGATCCTGAAAGAGTACCTCAACAGGATCCCTTTCGGCGGCCCCATTGCCGGGATCGGGGCTGCATCCATCTATTATTTCGGGCTGCCTGCGGAAAAACTCAATATGGCGGAAGCCTCTCTTCTCTGCGGACTTCCCCAGAGACCCAATTATTACCAGCCCGACCGGAATCTTCCCCGGGCAAGAAAAAGGCAGAAAAGAGTTCTTTACATGTTGGAAAGAAAAGGATTTCTGCAAAAGGGGGAAGCGGAAAAGATCTACAGGGATCTGCCTTTGCGTTTACGGGATTTTTCTGTAAGATCCCCGTTGCCCGGAGACACAGACTTTTTACATGATTTTTTTCTCCGTCAGGCGGAAGCGGAAATGAAAAACAGCGGCAAAAGCCTGCCTGATGAAATTTTTACGACACTGGATCAGGAATTATCCAAACATACTCTGAATATTCTTAAAACCGGTATTTCCGGTTTTGAAGATGTCCATGATGCGGCGGCAGTTGTCATAGACAATAAAAAAATGCAGTTTCTGGTTTATATCGGGACATTGGATTTTTCCAGTCCGGAGGCAGGTCAGGTGGATGCAGCCTCCGCCATACGCAGTGCGGGAAGTACACTCAAACCTTTTATTTATGCAGAGGGGATCAATGGGGGGCTGGTATGTAAAGACAGTTTTTTCATGGATGCACCGCTGCGGTATAAAGATTATGCACCTGTGAATTTTGACGGGAAATTCCGGGGGAAAGTTACATTGGAAAAAGCATTGCAGATGTCTCTCAATACCACAGCAGTAAAAATGCTGGAGATCCTGGGGGAGGAAAGGATTTCGGAACTCTTTTCCCGTGTGGGGCTTTCCGGGATTTCCGGCAGAAAAAACGGACTGTCCCTTGCACTGGGGTCAGCCGGATATACATTGAAGGATCTTGTAAATGCTTTTACAGTTTTCCCCAATAAAGGAATATTCAGAAAAGGAAGTTTTCTCAACAGAAATTCTGAAAATGATCCATCTCCTTCTCCATCCGGTCAGCAGATCTGGCATCCGGGAACGGCAGGAATGATCAAAAGCATCCTCACCCGCAGAATACCTCCCTTCGGAGAGATGGATGTAATATGGAAAACCGGAACATCCAACGGCAACCATGATGCCTGGTGTATTGCCGCCACTGAAGATTATACCGCAGGCGTATGGCTGGGCAACAAATCCGGCAGAGCCTCCTGCCATCTTACAGGAATTACAGCGGCTGCCCCCTGTGCGGCGGAAATATTGAAACTGCTTTATCCGAAAGGAACGTTTCCCTTTACAGAAGGAGAAAATGAATCATTCCTTACGGAAAAACTCTGTACGGAAAGTGGCAGAAAACATACTCCTTTCTGTGCCGGATTTTTCTACGGGACAAGGGTGAAGGATATTCCTCTTGCCAACTGTACCCAATGCAGGAATCAGAACAGAAAGCTCCCTTTGAAGATCCTTTCCCCCAAAGGCGGCAATTACATTCTCCCGGAAGGGAAAAAGTTTCTTGAGATCCCTCTTGCGGCTGATCAGAAAGAAGTATATTTCTTTACAGACGGTATACGGATGGGAAAAAACACTCTTTCCCACCGTTTCGGGGAAGGAATCCATACGGTTTCCGTAATGGATCCTGCCGGGAAAAAACGTCCGGCAGAAGTTACTTTTCAGGTCATAAGAAAAGCAAGCCGTATGCAAGAGTAACAACAAAAACAAAAAAAATCACGCAAAAAGTTGCAAAAAGCCCCAAACGGTGCTAAATTATAGTATAGAGTATTTTTTAATCAAATTTTTGAGGATATGAGAATCATGGAAATGCAGAATACCATCGGCAAAAGTGTGTCCGTAAGCGGAATAGCGTTGCATACGGGTGTGAGAGTAAATATGAAGATGCTGCCTGCCCCGGTCAATACAGGAATTGTTTTCCGCCGTATGGATATGGAAGGATGCCCGGAAGTCAGGGCACACGCACTGCATGTTATCGACGTGACCCGTGCCACCACCATTGCCGCGCCATCCAAAGCCTATGTGGTGCTTATTGAACATATCATGGCAGCTCTTCATGCCGCCGGAGTAGATAATATCTATGTGGAAATGGACAGTGCCGAACCTCCCATCTGTGACGGAAGTGCCGGACCTTTCTACCGTATGCTTATGGAAGCGGGTATCGTACAGCAGGATGCCCCGGCAAAAACCTATGCAGTCACAGAACCGGTATATATCGAAAAAAACGGTACCACTATTGTGGCACTGCCTCCGGAAAAGGAAGGGGAACTGAAAATCACCTGTACAGTTTCCTTTGCAGGAAGTATGATAGGTACCCAGTTTCTGGATTTCACCCTCTCGCCGGATGCCTTTGAAAAGGAACTTGGTCCCTGCCGTACTTTTGCAGAGTATAAAGACCTTGCCATGCTGTTCAAAATGGGCCTTGCAAAAGGCGGCAGTCTGGATAATGCCGTCGTCATCCATGATGGAGCGATCATCAGCAGCGACGGGTTGAAATTCCCCAATGAACTTGTACGGCACAAAGTCATGGATATGGTAGGAGACCTTTACCTTACAGGAGTAAGACTTTCCGCCCATATCATTGCCGTAAAACCCGGACACCCCACCAACGTGGCACTTTCCCAGGCCATTGTGGGAAAAATGAATGGAAAATAAAAACTGTTATAATTATACAAGACAAAAAGGAGTCAAAATGAGTCAGGTTCTTTCCGCACAGCAGCTCAGAGAGATCGTTCCCGTAAGACCCGGGATGCACCTTCTGGACAAAGTTTACATCGAAAGCGAAACAAAAGCATGGGGCTTGAAAAGCATCTCCATGGGGGAAGTTTTCTTTCTCGGTCATTTCCCCAATCAGCCCATTTTCCCCGGAGTGCTTCAGACTGAAGCCGCCGCCCAGCTTGCGGAAGTCCTGGTCTGGAAAAAACTTGACCCGGAACGCAAAGGGGATATTTATCTCAAAAGTCTCCGCAGAGTGAAATTCCGTAAACCCAACTATCCCGGCGACCGTATTATGATCGAACTGGAGATCACCTCCATAACCGATGATACTGCTGAATTCACAGCCACCATCAGCAACGGAGCCGGTGTCGCCACCAATCTTTCCGGTTCTCTGGGAGTAAGACCCAAACAGCAGGAAGCGGAATTTATCCGGGAATTCAATGAATTCGACCGCGGCAGAAATCTTGTTATGGATACAGCAAAGATCCAGTCCATCATCCCCCACCGTTTCCCCTTCCTTTTTGTGGATTATGTGGCAAAGATCGAAGGCAACCATGTGGTGGGAGTAAAGAACTGTACGGAAACAGAACCTATTTTCCGTCAGTATAAAGATGATTACACAGTTCTTCTGAGTTCTGTCCAGCCGGAGATCACTGCCCAGGTGGGCGCCATCTATTCTCTCTCCCGGGAGGAAGCCGCCGGCAAGATCGCCATCTTCATGGGGATCGACAGTGCGGACTTCAACTTCCCCATCTATCCCGGCGATCAGATGCGTCTGGAAGTGGATATGCCTGACATCAAATCCAAATTCGGCAGAGGCGAAGGCTGTATGATCGTCAACGGCAAAGAGGCCTCCCGTACAGTTATGATGTTTGCCATTGTGGACAAGGTGTAAGATTTTCCGCAAGGAAAAATCCAATATCCATACAGGGAAAGGGAAGAAAATTCCTTTTCCCTTTTTTATGATTTTTGTGAGGTGAAAATATGAAGGCACTTTCAGCAGAAGATATGCGGTTGCTTGATGCCCGTACCATACAGGAGGAAGGGATCTCCGGAGAAAGACTGATGAAAACGGCAGGAGCCGCCCTTGCTTCTGCCATTCTCCGTTATATTGCGGAACTTTCCGGAAACGGGATCGAGGTAAAGGAAATCGTTTTTCTTGCAGGAAAAGGCAATAATGCCGGTGACGCCTTCGTTGCGGCAAAAATGCTTTATGATACCCATTTATACAAAATCCATCTGCTTTGCATGGTAAGGGAGGATTCTCTTTCAGGGGATGCTCTCACCGTATTCCGGGAAATGCCTTCAGAATTGAAAAGCAGAATAAAATATACTCTGGAAAAAGAAGATCTGATTACCTGTGACCTTATCATCGACGGACTTCTGGGTACAGGTTTCCGCGGGGAACTGCGGGGGGATTATGGTAAATGGATCGCTTCCGCCAATAATTCCTCCTGTCACATCGTTGCCATCGATCTTCCTTCCGGCATGGAGGCAAATACAGGAAAAAGTGCGTCTTCTGCCATCCACGCCGACCTTACCGTCACCATGGCAAATCCCAAAAAAGGGATGCTTACAGAAGAGGGGGCGGAACTTTGCGGCAGGATCCGTGTCATGGATATAGGAATACCGGAAAGATTTGAAAAAGATATTACAGAGGGTAAGGAATGTACCACATTTTCCGATGTGAAACATCATTTTAAAAAAGAAAAAAACAATATCCATAAAAACAGCCGGGGACACGTTCTTGTTGCAGGCGGCTGTTCCCTTTATTGCGGAGCCCCTCTTCTTGCCGGGGAAAGTGCATTAAGGACAGGGGCGGGACTTGTTTCCATTCTTATTCCCGAAGGTACGGAAATATCCGGCAGTACCCCCAAAGCATTGATGATCCGGCATATTTCCGGAAACAGGGAGGGATTTTTCGATTCTTCCAGTATAGAGAAAGCAAGTCTTTCTGTTGAAAAAGCCGACAGAATCGTTATTGGACCCGGCATGGGAACCAATAAAGATACCCTCCCCTTTCTGGAATATATTTTACAACAGGAAAAATATGTTGTTGCCGATGCGGATGCATTGAATCTTCTGGCACAGAATATATCTCTTTTCAAAACGAAAAAGTGCACCTTGATCCTCACACCCCATGAAGGGGAGATGAGAAGGCTGGAAAAAGGATTTATCCTTGACAGTACCCTCTCCCGGGAGGAAAGAGTAAAAAAGCTCGCAGAAAAGACCTCTTCTTATGTTATTTTCAAAGGTCTCCGTACTATCGTATGTACTCCGGATGGAAAATGTGCGGTCAATTTAAGCGGTTCACCTGCCCTTGCCACAGCGGGCAGCGGCGATGTGCTATCCGGGATCTGCGGGGCAATGCTGAAAAAGGATGAGGATATATTTTCCTCCCTGCGGGCGGCAGTATTTCTTCACGGACTTGCGGGGGAAATGGCAAATCCTTCCGGTTCAAGAGGGGTCATTGCCGATGATTTGATTGGTATGATCGCTCCGGCAATGCGGCAAATAAATCCGAAAGCATGAAATTTTCTTTTTCAAATTCTGTATTTATGCAAAAAAGGGACTGCAAAATCCCACATTTCTGTCATGGGATTTTTGCAGCCCCGTCAAAAGATTTATAAAGTTACCTTTCAAAGAAGATCAATTATTGTCCTTGGCAACAAGATACATATCATCCAAATCGAATTTTGTTCCCTTTTCCCTGGTCTGGATCATCAGAATATGATTTTCATCCAATGTACCGGGACGGGGAAATTCAAAACGGAATGTTTCCCATTTTCCTTTGGTATCCACCGAGATCTTATGCAGGAATTTTGTGGGCAAACCTCTCCATTTTGCCGTATAACGGAGCATGGAAAAATGGAGAGTGCCTTTCCC
This sequence comes from Victivallales bacterium, assembly GCA_045612485.1. Classification (GTDB taxonomy): domain Bacteria; phylum Verrucomicrobiota; class Lentisphaeria; order Victivallales; family UBA1829; genus RGIG5327. The sequence continues at coordinate 22,620 of JAZKZE010000164.1, forward strand.
CCGCAAACGGCAGGTTGCGGCAATCACAGGAGATTTCAAGCGGCAGGAATTGGAAATATAGCCGTCAGAAAAAGTAAGATAATAGTTACTGCTGCTTCCGGGATGGGTTTGATATTCAAAACTTCCTATGTACCCTTTTGCAGAAGCGAAACTCCAGCTTGCCGGTACTTTCGTACTTTTGGTTTTCCACCCTCTGGGGAGTTTCTTTTTCTTGCTTACTTCATTAAAAGAACTGTTGCTCCATGCTCTTGCATCCACTTCTTTGCTGTTGGAGTTTAAGGAACGCTGGGAAGCAAGATTGACAGCATGGAATGTTTCCACATTGTGAGGGGTTCCGATACTCCATGTGGAATATTCCTTCTTTCCTTTTCCAGTGGAAGGCACCCGGACACGGAATACATTCATACGAATCATACTTCCGGCAAGAAGATCACTGCCTGTAAGTTTGGAAGCAGGGATCTTCATTTCAATAAAGTAACGGTCTTTTGCCTTGCTTGTTCTGATTTCCGCATTGGAGTTATAGCGCTTGTCAAAACTCTTTCCGGGAACAACGATCCCGTCACAATATACGCCTTTGGAGTTGACACAGATCTGGTAATATGTTCCACCCATTATGGGGTCATTCAGGAAAAATTCCACATCGTTATCACTCCAGAGAGGGCCATCAAATTCTTTTACAGTTTCTTTCAGATTCTTTACATCCTCTTCCAGACATTCCACACCGATATAAAAATACTTTTTATCGTAGGCAGTTTTCACACTTGTCTGGAAAGCAGCAAGCTCATTATTCTGGGAATAGGCTTTCCGGAAACGGGTGACGCCATCGGCATTTTTCCAGTCTGCCTCATCCAGTTTTCCGTCGATAATGATTTTCCCTTTCAAAGGATAGGCTTTGATCTCCCGGAAATTGCTTATGTAATCATTATAGGCTTTGATCCAGGTTCTTTCAAAATATTCCTTTACCTTTTTCACATGAGCCAATGCCCGTTTGTCCGGATCTTTTGCTGCGGCTTTTTCTGCGGAAGCAAGACATTTATACAGTTTCTCCTTTGCTCCCGGCACATCCAGAAATTTTCCCACAGGTGTACTGTGCCCAAATCCCCAGCAGCCGCCGGCATTGATGTAGAGAGAGTGGAGATATTTACGGAACTCTTTCATTCCCCCTTCCCAGCCTTTGCCGTAGTAAAGGGAGTTGATTTTTTCGTAAATTGCCTCAATATCCCCGTTCACATCCCAGTGGAAAGCCATTCCCATATACATGGCCTGCCACATCATGACCCAGTTATTAAGATTATTGTAATTTTTGAATACGGAAGAATAGGTACCGTCAGGACAGCATACTTCCGTAACAGTTCCTGCAAAGTTTTTCATATTCTTTGCATAAAACTTCATGGTTTCCGCCCACTCTTTTTCCACAGGCAGGAAAAGATTTCCGGCTCTGATCAACTCTTCATAAGAGAAAAGCGGGCGTCCCATTTTGTTCCAGGAGCCGTTATAGTCCAGATATTTACCATTGGTCACACAATTTTTATCATCAAGAGCGTGTTTCCAGCATCTGTAATGATTGGCAAGCATGACACCGCCCACATCAGAAGAAAGTCTGACTCCGGTGGGAACAGGGGTAAAGTTGGCATAACTCCACCCCCATATTTTCATTCCGGGCAGTTTCTTACGTATCTCTTTTGCCACTTCATTGGTAAAGATCCAGTTTCTTGTGGATTTTTTCCCGACTTTTCTTTCCCCGGGAGGGTCAAGAGCAACACATTTTTCACATTCACACCATTCCACACTGTCATTGGAGCCAAAATCAATATCCACTCTTGCCCCGCCGGAAAGTTTTTCAGCCCGTTCTACCCAGAGAATGGTATTTTCAGCAATTCTTTTGATAACTTCCTTATTGGAAGTACAGGGCTGGGGTTCATTTCCCATATAGTAGGTGACTTTCCGTTTTCCATTTATAAGAGGGAAATATTCCGGGTGTTCCTTAAAAAGTTTATCCACATGATCTTTATATTTCACCCCTTTGGGCACATTCACCACCCAGCCGGTCATCATAGTCGTATAACAGTGACCGCCGACTTTGCTGATGATTCCCCGTTCCCGCATTTTCTCCGGAATGCCTTTACGGGTACGGTACCCCAAACGGAAACGCATATTATTGCGTACTCCCCAATCCCAGGTATCCATAGTGACACTGCCGGAATTCATACATACTCCGGAAAGACTGCGGTAGGCGAAATCAGGATTTTTGATCCTTTCCCCTTCTTTGACAGTAATGGTGGGTTTTACTGTAAAATACTCCCCGTCTTTTCCGGGGAGAAGCCACCAGATCCCGCCGTCTTTTTTCAGGACTTCATAAACCCCGTACAGAACCCCGACAGGCTCTTTTCCGGTAATCCGCAAGGCATCTTTCTTTGCAGTGATCTTAAAGCCTTCTTCCCCCACTCTTTTATCATCGGTCAGTTCCAGATAAATGGGGTATTTGCCCTTTACCGGTGCAATACCGATGACCGGATTTTCACCGCCGGAGATCTTTCCCAGAAATACAGAAAGCTCCTTTGCCGCATGTTTTTCAATGTCTGACGCATTTTTACGCAGAATGATACTGCTTGCTGCCTTACCATTGTCGGTCAACTTGAATTCTGCACCACATAACAAAGCTGCCGCGGAAGCAAAAACCATGATACTTGTTACGATTCTGTTCATTTTTTACTCCTGTTTATTTTAGAAGGATTGACAAACTTTCCAATTTCGCATTTCCGGAATCTTTCTTATCCACATAAAAACCGATCCAGCAATTTACCGGAATAGTGTATTCCATGGTATAATTGCTCATTTTCTGTGTAAGCGGGATCTGTTTAATGGTATCCCAGCCGAGAATCGTGCGTTTGAGTTTCTTTGTTTTATAGGAGTCATTATATTTCAAAGCAGAAACTGTAAGAGTTCCTTTCCCTGAAGCACGCACCAGAATTCTGATATGTTTCTTTTTATCTGACTGCCCCAGAGGTCCTTTCCAATCCCAGAGAAGCTGACAGATTCTGCCGCCCTGTTTCAGGGCAATAAAAGTCTTGCCGCCTTCTTTTACGGGAGAGGCAAGTTTATTAAGTGTCCAGTCTTTCAGTTTACCTTTATTCTTACCGCTTTTGTGGTAATCATCAAAGTTGCCGTTGCTGATCAAAGGCTTGCCGATGGAAAGGGTACGGTAGGAACTTCTCTGGTGATACTGTTCGCCGTCAATGGAACTTGCCCCGTCAAAAAGCCCGTCTTTAATGGTACGGTTTCTGGCAAAATGCACATTCCAGACGACTCCGGGAGCAAAGACACCCTCCATATTTTTCACCGGTACTTTGATCTCCATCACATACTGTTTTTTTGCTTTATCCAGTTTACAGACCGCTTCCACACCAAAGTCCACTTTTGTGTCCCCGTTGGGCTGACGTGCATCATAAACTGCGCCTTTGGTATTTACAATGATCTGATAGTAGGCGTTGGCATCATTTTTCGGGTCAAGGAAAATTTCGATACTGTCATCCGACCATACTTTTTTATCTTTTGCTCCCTCCGTTTTCAGTTTATCCAGTGCAGGCTCTTTGGCAATGACAAGAAAATAGAGATTTTCTTTATCGGAAAGGACCCCCACCGTTGTTTTCACTGCGGCAGGAAGAGCAAAATTCTCTTTTTTGAACACGGTTTTAAAGTCGGTTATATATCCCGCCCCTGCCCATGCTGCATCGGAAGGATCGCCATCAAGTTTCACTTTGGCTGGAACCTGCGGAGCATTCAGGCTTTTTCCCAGTCTTGCACGGTAACGCTCATTGTTTCTGATCCAGAAATGGGTAAGAAAAATTTTATCTTTCTTCAGACGGCGTAAAACATCTTTATCCCCGGCGGCAAGTTTTTCCGCTTCTGCAAGAAGGGAAAGCAATTCCTCTTTCAACCCCTCTTTCATAAGAAGAAGCGGCGTTCTGCTGTCCCCGGTGGAATAACCGAAACAGCCGGAAGCGTTATCCCAGGCATCCCGGCGGAGGGTATTGAATTTTTTCATTACCTTGCTGGCTTTTCCGTAATATTTGGATTCAATATCCTCTATAACCTTTTCCACATCCAGCGTTTCATCCCAGGTAAGTTTCCCTGCCACATTCCAGTAGAGCCACTCATGGTAAAGTCTGTAGGCGGAATGGCCCGGTTCTTTTTCAAAAGAAGGCTGATTTTTTCTGCGGTTGGCATCGGGAAAAGCGATCTCTTCCTTCCAGCCGCTTATCCCCAGTTTTTTAAAGAGTTTCAAATCGGCGGCAAGAGTTCTTTCCAACGGAGTCCAGCTCATAGGCGTACAATGGGCATATTCATACATACGCATATTGGGGTTCTTCTTCAGCCATTTTTTGATAAGGGCAAGCATCTCTGCATTACGGATGCAGGATGGATCGGAAAGTTTATGAGCGAAACATCTTCCGTGGGAGCAGAAATAAACCATCATGCGGTTGTCGATATCAATATCCGGAACGGAACGGTAAACAGCATAAGCCCAGAGAATAAGTTTTGCCTGCGGTTTTCTTTCATAGATCATTTTGGCGATCTTCTGCGTTACAGTATGGAAACGCAAAGATACATCATTTTTACTTTTGTCATCCAACGCCCGGCAGTTGTCACATTCGCACCAGTTGAGGGAGGAATCCGGGGCACCGAAAAGATAGGAGATGCGGTCACCGTATTTATCGATCAGGGAACAGACATAATCGGCAACAAGTTTCTGCACCTGGGGATTGGACATACAGTGATGGGTATTGTGGTGTCCGGTATTGGTCAGGCGTTTGCCTTTCACAAGGGCAAAATATTCCGGATGGGTCTTGAGATATTTCTGCGGAGGAATGGCTCTGTAAAAGGTGAGATGCCCGCCTTCCGTATTGATGTGGGAAGCGATCCTGGCATCAAAGTAGGGACGCTGTTTGGGATCGGAAAGTGCCGCAATGGAAAATTCGGAAGTACACTGTAATTTATTTCTTGCCGCCCAGCTTTTGCTTGCTCTTGCCTTTCCCCCCGCCCCGGTCTGGGAGACCTGACGCCAGAGAAAGGAAGGCTCATTTACTTTATCAAGATCAGGAATAGTGATATCTTTCTTTTTCCCCACATATTCCTCCCCGGGCAGGAACCACCTTACATCCAGATACCGGTCAAGGAAAGTATAGGCTCCGTAGAGTGTCCCCACCTGACTTGCCCCTACGATATAAAGTTTGCCGCCGGAGGTCTTGAAAAGGAATCCTTCCTCCTTTTTTCCGGCAAGGGAGTTTTTCATGGCAACAGGGATCTCTTTACTTTTCACCGTACCGAGAACGATCCCGGCTTCTTTCAGGTTTTCCGTTGTTTCAAAAACAGCTCCGGAACTTTTTTTCAGATACTCCTGAAGCTCTTTTGCCGCAGTCCTTTCCCCTTCAGAGGCATTTTTGCTTACATAGATCTTCCCGGCAGCCTTTCCGCTTTTCACCAGAGGCACCGCCCCTGAAAGAAGTGTTGCGGCAAAACAGAGGCTCAATAAAGTGATAATTTTCTGTTTCATTTTCTTTCCCTGTTTGAAGTTTTATGTTTTGTAAAGTTATTTTCTCAGAAAAGATCAGGTGTATTATCCGCCCTGCCCTTTTTTACAGAAGGATTTTTTTCGATCTTCTGAAGCCCGAAAAGATCCCATGCCCTGTCGGATGCCACCCTGCCCTGGGCAGTCCGCATCATATAGCCTTCCTGAATGAGGAACGGCTCATATACATCTTCAATGGTATCGGCTTCTTCAGAAATGGCAACAGCAAGAGAGTTGATCCCCACAGGCCCGCCTTTAAAATTCTTTACAATGGTCTCAAGGATGCGTTTATCCATTTCATCCAGCCCTTTGTCGTCGATCTCCAGCATGGAGAGTGCTTCAGAGGCGTGTTTGTAATCTACGATCCCCTTCCCTTTCACCTGGGCATAATCCCTTGTCCAGCGCAAAAGGTTGTTGGCAATACGGGGAGTTCCCCGGCTGCGGCGGGCGATCTCATACGCTCCTTCGTGATCGATTTCCACTCCCAGGATCCCGGCGGAACGCTCCACGATCTCGGCAAGCTCTTCAGCAGAATAATAATCCAGACGCAGAGAAAGGGCGAACCTTGTACGCAAAGGAGCCGAAAGCAGTCCCTGTCTTGTGGTAGCCCCCACCAGAGTAAAACGGGGGATATTCAGACGTACGGAACGGGAACCGGGCCCCTGGTCGATCATAATATCAATGAAAAAATCCTCCATGGCACTGTAAAGATACTCTTCCACAGCAGTATTCAGGCGGTGGATCTCATCAATGAAGAGAATGTCACCTTCGTTGAGGGAAGTGAGAAGTCCGGCAAGGTCGCCGGGTTTTTCGATCACGGGTCCGCTGGATGTTTTGATGGCACAGCCTTTTTCGTTGGCGGCAATATAAGCAAGAGTGGTCTTGCCCAGTCCGGGAGGCCCGCTTAAAAGCAGATGTCCCAGAGGTTCATTGCGAGCCTTTGCCGCTTTTACATATATTTCCATACGGGTCTTGACCTTCTGCTGCCCGGGAAATGCGTCAAATGATTGTGGACGCAAGGTGGTTTCAGCCTCTTCATCCTTGCGGTTCAAGGTGGATGTAATAAATCTTTCCGTCATTCGTTGACCTTTTTTCCTGAATTATGTTTGCAATTTTCACTGAAACGGGTTATGTTATAGAATAATATTTTTTCTTTTCACAATATAACACCAAAAATGAGGAAAAGCAAAATGCAAAACGAAAAAATGATGAAACTTGCCGCAGATACGGTAAGACTTCTCTCCGCCGACGCCATCCAGAAAGCAAAATCCGGACATCCCGGTATGCCCATGGGCTGTGCCGATCTCGCCATCGACCTCTGGTTCAACCACATGCGTCACAACCCCAAGAACCCCAAATGGCTGGGAAGAGACCGTTTCGTGCTTTCCGCAGGTCACGGCTCCATGCTTATCTACAGTTTGCTCCACCTCTTCGGCTATGGTCTTACCATTGACGATCTGAAAGGTTTCCGTCAGTGGGGTTCCCTGACTCCCGGACATCCTGAATACAATCACACCGCCGGTGTGGAAGTCACCACCGGTCCTCTGGGAACAGGTTTTGCCTCCGGTATCGGTATGGCTGTTTCCGCCAAATACACTGCCGCTGCCTGCGGTATGGCTGAATCCGGTCTTCTGGACAGCAAGATCTACATCATCTCCGGTGACGGCTGCATGATGGAAGGTATCACCCACGAAGCCGCATCCTTTGCAGGACATCAGAAACTGGACAATGTGGTTGTATTCTACGACTCCAACGCCATCAGTATCGAAGGCTCCACCGGTATCGCCTTCACAGAAGATGTTGCCAAACGCTTTGAAGCCTACGACTGGCGTGTCATCGTTTGCGAAAACGCCAACGACTATGCCCAGATCGATGCCGCCATCACCAAAGCAAAAGTTTCCGACGGACGTCCCACACTGGTCGTCTGCAAAACCACCATCGGTTTCGGTTCTCCCGCAAAAGCCGGCAAAGCCAGCAGCCACGGTGAACCCCTCGGTGAAGAAGAACTCGCCGCAACCAAGAAAGCTCTCGGTTTCCCCGCAGACGCCTTCTATGTACCTGCTGAAGTTTCCGCCATGATGGCTGACAGAGTTGCTGAACTGGAAAAAGAAGCTGCCGCATGGGATGCCTCCTTCCAGAAGTTCTGCGAAGCAAATCCCGAAAAGGCTGCCCTCCTTTCCAAGATGCTCAACAAAGAAGTTCCCGCAGACCTTACCGAACAGCTTCTGAAAGCTGCTCCCCTTGACAAGCCTGTTGCTTCCCGTGCATCCAGCGGAACTGTTCTTCAGAAAGTTTCCGAACTTGTTCCCGCTCTCTACGGCGGAGCTGCCGACCTGGCTCCCTCCACCAAGACCAACATCAAAGACGGCGGCGATTTCTGCCCCGAAAACCGTGCCGGCAAGAACTTCCACTTCGGTGTCCGTGAACTTGCCATGGGCTTCATCGCCAACGGTATGGCTCTCTACGGTGCTGCCATTGCTTACAGCTCCACCTTCTTTGTGTTCTCCGACTTCATGAAGCCTGCCGTGCGTATTGCCGCATTGCAGAACCTTCCTGTGATCTATGTATTCACCCACGACTCCTTCTATGTGGGCGAAGACGGCCCCACCCACGAACCCATCGAACAGCTTGCAATGCTCCGTACCATCCCCAACATGACCGTACTGCGTCCTGCTGAAGCTACAGAAGTAGCCCATGCCTGGTCTTACGCTGTCCGTTGCGGCAAACCCGCCGCCCTTGTCCTCACCCGTCAGGATCTGCGTCCCTATGATGCTGCAACTGCCGCTAAAGTGGATATTGAAAAGGGTGCTTATGTGGTCTCCTGCGAAGAAGGTTTTGAATACCTCCTCATCGCTACCGGTTCTGAAGTCAACCTGGCTCTTGATGCCGCTGCCGCTCTGCGTGCTGAAGGCAAAAAAGTGCGTGTTGTCTCCATGCCCTCCTGGGAACTCTTTGAAGCACAGAGCAAGGAATACAAAGATTCTGTCATTCCTCCCTGCTGCAAAAAGCGCGTGACCATCGAAGCCGGCAGCACCTTCGGCTGGGCAAAATATGCCGGAGAAGCCGGTCTTTCCATCGGTCTGGATCACTTCGGTGCTTCCGCCCCCTACAAAGTGCTTGCTGAAAAATTCGGTTTCACAGCTCCCGCAGTTGTGGAAAAGATCAAAGCACACTTCGGTGCATAAGAAAAAGTACGGTGCGTAAAGCACATAACATTTTCTGAAAGAAAGGGGAAAGGTGTATATCTTTCCCCTTTTTCAAGGGATTGTATATTATGAATACTTTTGACCAGTTTGATTCCAGACGGGATATTGAGGAACTTTTTTTCAACTCCCGCCTTTACGGAGAAAAGGAAAGTATTGCTTCTGTGGAAAGTTTTATCCGTGGAAGTTTTGATCTTGCCATGGTCAAAAGCAATCCGAAAAGAAAAGTTTTCCGCCTTGTCAATGCCGCAGGGCGGGAGCTTTATCTGAAACTTTTTGCCCCGCAGAAATTTCCTTTCAATATCATAAGAAACTATGCGGCAAAAGAGTATAAAATAGCCAAAGAACTGGAAAAAGGTTCTGTCCCTATTATTGAGTATCTGTTATGGGGCAAAGGGAAAAATTCCTGTTCATTCTGTATTTCTGAAGGAGTCCGCAATGCTGTTCCTGCAAGGAAATTTTTCTTCCGCGGACATCTGGAAAACAATTTGCAGGAACAGGAGTTTTTCAAAGATTCCCTTGTGGAAATCATCCGTTCCCTCCATGAAAAACATTTTCTCCATCCGGATTTCCATACAGGAAATATGATTTTCTGTCCTGACGAAAAAAGAATGCTTCTTCTGGATCCCTGGGGAATAAGAGAAACATTCTTTCTGCCGGGCAAAGCAAAATTATCTCTCTGTACGGTATGGATGGAACTCAAAGATTTTCTTTCCGATGATGCAGTCCTCGATCAGATGATCACATCAGGACTTTGCAGAAAGAAAATGGAAGCATTGGCTTTACTGGATAAAGCGTCAAAAGTTTATACAAAGAGAAGCCTTTCCCGCCGGGCGAAACTTCACAGAAGGATCCTTGCAGGTCATTACAGATTTTCCACAGTGAAAAATGAAGAGGATTCAAGATACATCTGGCGGCACAACTTCTGGTATGCCGAACCGGAAAAATTTGAGATCGGTCAAAATTGGGAAAAGCAGGATTACATTGACGGAAAAGAAGCAGAAAAAGATTTCCTCCATTCTTTCGATCATCCGGCGGAGGAGAAACTGGCTGTACTGATGATACGGAAAAAAGACGGGACAGGTGTCCTGTATTATATGGAAAATCCCTGTAAAAAATTTCTCTCCGGCAGAGGTGGTGGGGGTATTCCATGAGTGATAAAAATAAAGAATTTTATGACGAGATCATTGATTCTCTGCGTGCCTGTGAAGAGGAATCGGCTGCCGTGTATGTGGCAAAAGATATTCTTCTTGAATTTTACAAACCCGTTCCGAAACAGCGGCCCGGAGCAAGAGTTGTTCCTGCAAGGCAGCGAGTTCCCGGAAAACCGGATACGGTTCCGGGAGCAGTACCGAAAAGCGCAGAACAACCTCTTCCTGTACAGAAACCTGTTCCGGTAAGCAGGCAGGAACTCCCTCCGGAGACCGTTTCTCCGGCAGTTCCCCCGGTACCGGTACAGCCTGCTGCGGAAGTAAAAAAAGATCCGTTGGCAGATATGGGAAAAAAGGTTCAGGAAATGGATTTACCGGAATTGAAGGAAGCCGTTTCCATCTGTACAAAATGTATTTTGTGCAGAACAAGAACCAATACAGTTTTCGGCGATGGCAATGAAAATGCAGAACTTATGTTTATAGGGGAAGGTCCCGGAGCGGATGAAGATGCCCGGGGACTGCCTTTTGTGGGAAGAGCCGGGGAACTTCTTACAAAAATGATCCAGGCAATGGGATATGACAGGAAAGAAGTTTATATCGGCAACATCGTAAAATGCCGTCCTCCGGGAAACCGTACACCGGAAGATGAGGAGATGAGTGCCTGTCTTCCCTACATCCTGCGCCAGATCGAACTTGTCAAACCCAAAGCGATCGTTTTACTTGGCGGAACGGCACTGAAAGGGCTGTTCAATATGACAGGAATAAGTTATGTACGGGGAAAAATTATGGATCACAGGGGAATTCCTGTCATGCCAACCTATCATCCGGCATTTCTTCTGCGGAATCCGGAAAAGAAGGCGGATGTCTGGAAAGATCTGCAGATGGTCATGAAGATACTGGGAAAAGAGATCCCGAAAAAGAAAAATCAATAGAGGTAATTTCAAAAGTCATTCAAAAAAAATCAAAGATGCAGCTGCAAAGAGTTGTGAAAGGTAATTTGAGGCTGCTACCCTCTGCGGTAACAGCCGAAAAATGCTCCTTTTGCAAATCAAAGCAGATGCGCTTAAAGATTTTTGAGGACTTTTGAAATTACCTCAATAACAGTAAAAATCATAATTATAATTTTCAAGGATAGAAATATGACAAAATCTCCTGTTGCCTTAAGAAAAGAACTTATAAAGAACTGTCACAGGGTGGTGGTGAAAGCCGGTACAAGACTTCTCACCGATCCGGAATCCCTCTCCCGTATCATCCGGCAGATCGCCGACATCAGAAAAGAGGGGAAACAGGTGATCCTTGTTTCCTCCGGTGCGGTGGGTACGGGGATGAAACTTCTGGGTCTCAAAAAGCGTCCCTCCGGACTTTCTGAAGTACAGGCTCTTGCGGCACTCGGTCAGGTGAAACTTATGGCGATGTATCAGGAGGAGTGTGCCAAACACGGCTTCCCTGCCGCCCAGCTTCTTCTTACTGCCGATGATCTCCGGGACAGGGAACGGCACATCAATACCCTCAACTGTGTGGAAACACTTCTTTCCCAGAACATCCTTCCCATTGTAAATGAAAACGACCCGGTTTCTGTTTCCGGGCTGAAATTCGGGGATAATGATATTCTTGCCTCCCTCCTTGCCTGCATGACAAGAAGTGACCTTACCATTATCCTTACGACGGTTGACGGACTTTTAACTCCCATGCCAGACGGTTCTTTCGGGGACCGTATCTCTGTGGTATGCGGAGTAACCGATACCCAGCGGAACATGGCAAAAGGTACAGACAATGCGGAAATGAGTATCGGGGGAATGGCATCCAAGCTGAAAGCCGCCGATACCCTCAATGCCGCAGGAGAGGCGTTGTGGCTTGCTTCCGGAAAGACTCCGGATATTTTAGGAGAGATCTTTGCCGGGAAAGATGTGGGAACTCTTTTCCTTCCGGCGGAAGGTCATACCCATAAACTGGAATCGAAAAAGAGATGGATCGCCAGCTTCTCCCGTATTTCCGGCAAACTTACCGTGGATAAAGGCGCGGCAACAGCCCTTTTGGAAAAGGGCAGAAGTCTGCTTCCTTCCGGAGTTATCAGTGTGGCTGGAACCTTCAAACGGGGGGATGTGGTGGAAGTATGCGACAGCGAATGTAATCTTATTGCCAAG
>JAZKZE010000165.1:0-51287 GCA_045612485.1 Victivallales bacterium
CGCCCTCATTCTCTCGCGGCTTAGTGCTCGCTGCTGGCTCATACGCTCACAATTCCTTGTGAGCGTCCGCAAGGCGATTGCCCTGCGGTTCATTCGCACATCCACTGCGCGCTCGGCGGCAACCGCCTCGCCTGGCAACCGAACAGTTCTCTTTTTTCCATGATTTTATGGGACAGCTGTGGCTTTTCTTTAATGTTTGGAAGAATCCGGCACTTCTTCTTTCATTTCCTCCACCATGACAAGACGCAATGAATCCAGATCCAGATCCCCGTTGATCCGCAATGTAAGTACAAGATAACCTTTTTCATCACACCGGATACTGCCGGAAACATTTTCCCATTTTTCAGAATCTATGTTTGCAGCAATATTTCCATAATATTTTGTTTTCGATCCCCGCAGACGCACAAGAAGTTTTCCTTTACCCCGGACAGCAATACGGAAGGAATAATTTCCGGTATTGCGTTCTTTGGGAGGAAGTTTGACCGTCTGTTCCACAAAAGCGAATTTTCCTTTGGCAAGAACCCGCATGAATGTATTGCCGGAACAGGGATTTTCCTCCTTTTTCCCGATCTTCAAAGTTGCCGGATTGGCATTACTGAAACGCCAGGAAGTAAAGGATTTTCCGTCAGGGAAAAGCCAGGTATTCCGGCGGCCTTTCTTTTTCGGTTCTTCCGGAGTCCGGAGAAGTTCAAAATCTGCATTTTCCACAAGTTTGGCACTGTTTCCCATTACCGCATTGCGGAAAAGGGGAACGCCGTGAAACACACCGTCACAAATAGTGGAAAATTCCATCTTTCCATCCTCTTTCTGAGCCACATACGCACAGTTGATCTTCCATACATCCCCGGGAACGATTTTGCCGGAAAGATTTTTAACAGGTATACATATTTCCATACAAATATATTTTCCCTGATCTTTTACGGCAACAAGCGGTCTTATATCCGTTTCCCTTCTTTCCATTGCCCCGTTGCCGGAAAGCTGGATATATTTTCCGGCTCCATTTATGGCGATCTGATAATCTTTTCCTTTCATGGAAGGAGAACTTAACATCAATTCAAAATGGGAATCGGTAAAAAGTTTCCGGCTGCCGTTTTCTCCGGAAAGACGCATGGTTCCTTTTCTGTTCTTCTCCCCTTTCAGAAAGAAATAAAGGTTGTTTTCATCAAAAAATACTTTCATGGATGCAGAAAGTTCCGGACGGTTTTTCTCTCTTCCTGCAAGAATAAAATCGTGGACGGGAGAAGCCTTTTTCCACACTTCATCCTCTCTGCCGTCAATAACGATCTTTGCAGGAACTCTCCCCACAGAAATATCTGAATCTTTCTTTTTCTGCAAGTCAAGGAAATATTTCTTCCAGTCCCTCTCAAAATATCCTTTCTCCTTCTGTACCCGTTTCCGGTATAAAGGATCATCCTTCACCGTTTTTTCCGCATTGGAAAGATGCTTTTCAAGCGTACTCAATGCTCCGGGCTGATCCAGCACATTGCCGGTAAGAGAATACGGAGCACCGTAATACATGTGCGTGGAGGAGGAAAGAAGATATTTTCTCAAGGCATGCCTGTATTTTTTCATCTCCTTCCATGCTTTGCCATAGTAGGCGGAATTGATTTTTTCACAAATCTTATCATAATCTGCATGGATATCCCAGGCAAAAACACCGGTAAGATAATGGAGCTGCCACAGACTTCTCCACATATTTTCCCCCAGATATTTTCTTCTGGCGATATATCCTTTTCCGTCGGGAGCGCGTGTTACAAGGCCGAATCCATTCATCTTGAGTTTATGATAATATTTCAAGTCGCTGATCCAGGGTTCTTCGATGGGAAGATAGGAATTTGCCGGAAGATTGGTATGGTATTCAAATGTAACAGCATTACAGGGACTTTTTGCCCAGCTGTCAAACATAGGTTCTTTGAACTTTTCAATATTGGCAGGACATTTTTCATCGGTAAGAGAGTGGACATAACATCTCTGATGAGGACAGATAATGGGAACCACCCTGCTGTCAGGCTTGATCCCTTCCGGAACAGTCCTGTAATTCTGATAGACCATGGCATACAATGTCAGATCCGGATTTTTCCCGTCAAGGAGATTTTTTGCCATGTGATTGACGAAAAGCCAGAAACGGTTGGATATTTTTCCATTCTTATCGGCTGGTGTTTTTCCATCTGCTTTCAGACAGGAAGCACAACAACACCAATTGGTATGATCGTCCCCGGAAAAGGTTCTTGCATATTCCATGCCCTCAAAGTTTTTGATGGCTCCTTTTACGGTATTGACCATACGGGCAAGCACATCCTTATTGGTGGTGCAGACCTGAACGAAAGGTCCGGGATTGGTTCTGGAAGGATTACCGCCAAATGTACGTTTGCCGTCAAGAAGACCGAAATACTCCGGATGTTTCAGCATAAGATCTTTTACAAAAACATCATATTTCACCCCTTTTCTATCCCCCAGCATAAGACTGGTAAGATCGTGTCCGCCTCCGCCATAGACGGGAGCCCATTTTGCATACATCTTCTGCGGAGCTCTGCCTCCGGCAAAAAATTGCAGACCGTTGCGGGTGATCCAGTCGTAAGTATCAGGAGTATATCCGCTTCCGCCGTTAAGAATGATCTTCCTGTAAGCAAATGCAGGCGTAAAAATACGCACTCCTTCTTTCACAGTAAAAACTTTTTTCCGGGGTACAACTTCATTTTCCTCTCCCGGCATCAGCCACATGACACCTTCCTCTTTCAGAAGGCGGTATGTACCATAGAGCAAAGCCCGGTCATGTCTGCCGATGATCCGGACGCCATTTTTATCTGCATCGATCAGGAACGCATCCCCTTTGAGTCCGGCAGCTTTCTTCTGCACCACCTGCGGAAGAAGTTTCATTTTTTCCGCCGAACTTCTGATCCACTCCACAAAAAGACCAGTTCCCTTCTTTTCTCCCGCAACAGAAAGTTTTTTTCCGGTGATCTTTTCCACATAACGGGCAAATTCCTCAACAGCATATTTCTGTGCTTCCGAAGGATCAGCAGGCATAAGCAATAAAGTATTTATTCCATTTTCATTCACAAGTTCCACACCTGTCAACGGCTGGGCAAAAAGGAGAAAAACAAGTAAAAAAAGACAATAAAAGCGTGTTTTCATAGAAAGAACCCTTCCTGAAGAATATTATATAATTATGATTTACAGGGAATTAAACAAAATTGATAAACCCATCCTGATCGTACCGGAAATTGATCCTCTTTCCTTCCGTGCGGGAAATATCCGCCGCAATACAAATGGCGTTGGAAAGATACCCGGCATACGCATCCTGATCGGGTTTATAAGAAGCGGAACGCATCATTTTCACAAGTTCAAAAGCGTGTCCGCTGTTTCCTCCGGAGTGTCCGCCTTCCACTTTGATATCATGCGTTTCCAATTTTCCATCCTCATTGGTAAAGACATAAAGTTTATTTTCTTCCACATTACCGAAAATACGTCCTTTTGTCCCTACGATATGGATATTTCTTGCGGCACGGGGACCGGAACAGTTGAAAGCAAGCATAAAGTTGGCGATCATACCGTTGGCATATTCGATCTGAACACTCTGATTGTCCGCCACATCCTTTTCCACATTGTAAATACAGTTCTGTTCCGCAATGGTATGCTGCATAAAATCATGCAGCACACTATCCTGTGCGGCAAGGGAGAATTCCGGCTTGCTCTGGTATTTACATTTTTCCTGGGGACAGTTCCTGCAATACTTGGGGAACAGGGGATTGGGACGGAAGAGAAGATTTCCGCCGTAGGAATTTACAGAAACTGGACGGGAGGAACTGAACCAGTTGATCAGATCCATGTCATGACTGGATTTTTCCATCATGGAACCGCCGCTTGTTTCCTGATACCTTCTCCAGGGACTGCGGCAGATGCAGGAGGATACACCGAAACTTGCCAGTTCATCAGCCTGGATGGAGAGGGCATTTCCGATCACACCTTCCTCCAGCACCTCATGGACCTTTTTATAGAAGGGAGCCGACCGCAATACAAAACCTATCAGCATCCTTGTTTCATATTTTTTTGCGGCTTTCAAAATATCTTCCGTATCCGTCATGGTGGTGGTAATCGGTTTTTCCAGAGCAACAGCAAGCCCTTTTTCGATAAAAGGCATCACGATCTCCCGGTGGGTATTGTTGGGAGTAATGACACAGACCCCGTCCAGATCCGGGTGATATTGGAGCACATCCTGCCACCTTGTATAACTTTTATAATTGTTAAGGCCACTCATCTTTGCCATAAGAAGGGTATTTTCCGGAACGATGTCACACAATGCAACGACTTCCACATCTTCTGTTTTTGCATAGACTTCCCCATAACTTACGCTTCTTCCGCCGTTACCGATAATGGCTACTTTCTTCTTTTCAGCCATGATACAACTCCTTATGTTATGATCCTTGTATATCTGTTACTCAAAACAAAGCAATATGGAACCGGTATTTCCGTAATACTTTCCGGGACTTCCCGCCGCCGGATACCCGGTAGCGGCAGTACCGTTACCGCCTTTGTAACACTCCCGGAACCCTACTGTACGGGCGGAAAAATCGCAGAAAAACATGGGAAGGCCATTGGGATGGATCCGGTTGTAATCTGTGGAACTGTAATTTTTGGAACATTTCACATAGTAGGCACGGCTGGGATATTTCATAGTCCCGGGTTTGAAAAATCCCCTGTTCTTATCTATGACCCACTGTTCATGGGAACGGACAGATGGATCGGAACATAAAGAAGTATTGATGGAATAATGAGCCTGTTTATTGGCGTCACTCTGCAAAGTGCCGTATTTGGCACCTGCCGCATGACAGGAGAGTTTCTTGTTTCTGTCCGCATGACTTTTCCAGCCGACCACAGCGGAACACGTCTTTTCCCCCTGTTGATAGAGCTTGGGCCATGTTTCCTTTGTGGAATGATCTTTGGCAAGTCCGGCACTGGAGAAGGAATAGAAGCCGAGTCCCCAGTCTTTATACATGTCTATATACAATGCCTTATATATGGAGATCTGTTTGAGATTGTTGATACAGTTTGCAGAATATGCCAGACTCCTTGCTTTTCCCAATGCCGGCAGCAGCATCCCGGCAAGAATGGCAATGATGGCAATAACGACCAATAGTTCAATCAGCGTAAACGCCGATTGAGTGAAGGTGTGAAGGTGTGAAGAGTTTGCCTGCGGCAAACGTGAAGTGCGCCCTGACGGGCGTAAGGATGTGCAGTTTTTATAATTTTTTTTGAGGCAATACAACGGTAAAACACCTATTTGACAAGTAACACTCACCAGGAGTTCGATCAGAGTAAAAAATCTTCTTTCTTTCATACGGCTCTCCTTTTTATGGGCCATTTTTCCATAACAACAAATAATAACAGATTGACAATTTTACCTTTTATACTATATTATACTTGCAGAAAAGTCTTTTTCAATACTTTATTGTTGTAAAAAAGGTCATATATATTGTATGAAAATACAGAAAAATCCCACACAGCCTCACCCATTCAATCAGGAGATCACCAATAACGGTAACTTCCATAATGAGTCTTTTGTGGACAGTGGTCACTATTCCGGACTATTGCCGGAACACGCCATCATTCTGCACCATCTGGGAATAAGCACCAACACCGGTTCTTTTCTTATAAATGCAGCATCAAAAAAAGATTTTTTTAATATAAACATGATTATAGAAGGCTCTTTGCGTCTGACCGGGACACAGGAAAGAATCCTGAAGGAAGGGGATATATTTTTTTCAGAAGACGGGGACAAACTGTATATAACCGACGACAGAAGCAAAAAGGCAAAATGGATCTATTTTTCTCTGTACCGCACCATGGGGGCGATCCTTTTCAAAGAACAAAGCACATACAGAGATGAAAAGATCCTGCATGTACCCGAACCGGAAATTTTTACAAATATCTTATGGAAAATCGCAGATCTTCTGAAAGCAAATACAGCAAGTTGTCTGCCGAAGATATCCTCCCTTTTATATGAATTTTTCACTACGCTCAATTATATATGTGCTTCTCCCGTAAAAATCAGCTCCTGGGATATTCTTTTCTCCCGCATCCGCAGACCGCCCTTTACCTCCTCTGTCAGTCATCTTGCAGCAGAAATGGGGCTTCCTGTGCGGATTTTCAGCAGAAAGTTCAAAGAACACTTTGGTATCCCGCCAAAAAAATATCTTTCGGAAAGCCGCCTTACTTACGCTTCCTACCTTCTCATACAGGAACACTATGCCATTTCGGAAATCGCCACTCTCTGCGGCTATACGGATTCCGCCCATTTTATCCATGAATTCAAAGAATATGCCAGCAGCAGTCCCGATCAGTACCGGAAGATGAAAAAGGAAATTCCTTCCGCATTCCAGCACAGGATCCTGTTTGCCATGGCAGGTAGTTCAATAACAGAAACAAAAAGTGGTTCAAAAGTCCTCTCTTCCCGCCGTCAGGAGATATTGTATCTGTTAAAACACAACAACAAACTTTCCCAGCGGAAACTGGCAAAAACTCTGCATATCAATGTATCTGCAGTTGAGGCACACCTCTCCTATCTCAAAAAGAATGGATTTCTCAAAAGAAAGGGTTCCGCCCGCGGCGGTTACTGGGAGATAACTGCCGGATAATCAAAAGGAATATTTCATTAAGTCACAGAATATTCCTTTTTCCATATTGTATTTTCTGTTTTCCGGAATTATATTCTGTTTTATGATCGTATACCGTAAAAAACTTTTGCACAGGATCAAGTTATGAAAAAAGAAAAAAATGCAGAAAACAAAATCCTTTTCCATGAGGATTTTTCCAGTAGAAACAATAACATTCCCGGCTTGTGGTTTGTGGAATCCAACTCGGATCTTCCAGAGGTTCCTGCCATCCGCTACGGGGAAAGCTGTATTGAATTTCTTTCTGCCGGCAATAAATATCTGCCGAAGATCGCTTCTGTAAAAGATTTTTCACTGGATGCCTCTTTCAAACTCAAATACCCTTCTGCGGAAAGATTCGGTCTTCTTTTCTCCTTCCGCTACGATCATGTTACTGCAAAAGGGCAGTATATAGGTGTCCACAATTTTCCTGATAAACCAGAAGAAGTTGTCATTGAATACGGTACAACAAGAGCCAATAACTATTTCCCCGAAGAAACAAAAATCCTTTCCGTTCCTGTGGAAAAGTATGATGATATTTTTTCCCTGAAACTGGAAGGAATGGGCAATAAACTTTCCGGCTCCTTTGCAGGGAAAAAATTTTCCTTTACCGTAAAGGAAGGAACAGGAAAGATCGCTTTTGCCCGTACCCACTTTTTCGGGATCCTGCGTCTTACCGACTTTTCCCTTGAAGGCATTGCGGCGGAAAAAAGAAAGAATATTCTCAAGAAAACCATCCCCCTTCCCGCCACACAAACCCATTATCCCATCTTCTGCGATGTGACTCTTTACGATGAAGGCGACTGCATGGAAGCAGATCTCTCTTTCCACGGCGGCATCGCCGATTATCCTGTGGGCGAAGGTAATTACCATACCATACGGGCAAATATCCTTAAAGAACCCTTTTTCAAAGTCATCACAAAGGAAAATACACAAAATAACATTCTCCACAATAAGGACATCATTCTTGTTCCCGATAACCTTGTCCCCCGTTACTTTTTTGATGAACTGCATGAAAAACCTCAATGGCCCTTCCACCGGAAGATACGTTTTTTCAAACCTGGGGAAAAATTTGATCTTGCTGTGGGATTCGGGGAATATCTGGAAAACTTTTCCCCGAATCTCGTCCTCAAGCCTGCGGAAACGGTCTTTGATCTTACTGGCAAGATCCTTTACAGCGGTCTTGGACTTACTGACGGAAATATCATCAAAACAGAATTTCTTTCCGGGGAAAAGAAGAAGATCCTTTCCAGAATCCCCAAAGATGATCCCCGCTATGATAAAGCCATTTATTTTGCAAAGAAAAATCATTATTTCTTTGAAGGTGAAAATCCCCGTTTCACCATAGCTCTCACATCAAAAAACATTCTGCCTGCAAGTTTTGAGATCACATTGGAGGATGCCTTTTTCCGGATCATACGCCCCCTCTCCTTCAAAATGGAGGAACACTCCTTCCGTATGGGGGTATGGGAATGTATGAAACTATTTCTCACCACAGAAGAGCTGAAAGATCTGCCTGTAGGCGTATGGCATATCCGTATAAAAAGTACCGATCCCGGCACAGAAAAACTGGAAAAATACTGTGCCTTTGAGATCATGGGGAAAAGCGAAAATTCCCCCTCCCCGCAGGAAGTTTCCGGCCTGCCTTTTCTGTATAACGCAAGAACGGAAACAAGAGGATTGATGACTGATTCCTTTGACCCCTACATCGGGGAAAGCGTGAATGAAGGACATTATGTAAGCTGTTGTGTATTTCTTCCGGAAGCCTTCCGTAAATACAGGATCGCTTCCATTCTGAAAGCCTACGGGAGAAAAAACTTTTCCTGGATCAGTACCAGAACACTGGACGATGCCTCATGGGAAGCAAATAAGGATATTATCCGTGATTCAGCTTTTATCAATTTCGGTTTTGACAGCGGCGGAAGGGGCATTATGCCCAATTATGCCACAGAAACAAGCAGTTACAAAGGGGAATTATTGAAAGTTATCATTCAATTTCTGAGAACACTCAAAGATCCGGCAATCAATATTCCCGCACTGGAAAAGGTATACAAAGAAGGCGGCACTCTTGACAAGGAAACTTATACCATCGTTGCAGAAAAATACTGGGAGGAGTGGCTGGATGTTTACAATACAGAAGTAAGCAAATCTGTAAGGAAACTTCTGAAAGAGATACGCACCCTCAATCCGGATGCCATGCTTGCCTCCTATGGTCCCTTCGGGATCTATGCCAATGCCTGTAAAGGCCCGGATGCAGTACGGCTCACAGGGCGGGAAAAAATGACACCGGATATGATGGGCTTCTGGGAGTATGAAGATTATCCGGAAGCGTGTACCTATCCTCTTGAACGGGGTCCTTACACCCATACATCCTCTCTTATGGCAATGAAAGGAAGCCGGATCTATCCGGAAGTCTATTCCATAAATAAACTTAAACGGGGCTGTCCTGACGGTGCCGTTTTTTACGCCCACCCGCCCTTTGGCGATGTGTCGGATGCCTATCATCCCTCCGGAAGAAAATTTATAAGAACAGCCTTGCAGTATATTTACGGATCCGCCCACATCAGTGACAAAAAGTTTACTTACTGGGAAAAACAGGGATTCCAGACCTATAATTTTCCGGAATTGTGGTTTGAAAGACTTTTGAAGGTCTATGGTTTCATCAAGGAAAATCAGCCTTCTGCCCCCTTGCGTTCCCCTGCCTACGTTGCTCCGGGAGCAGACATGAAAAGAAAAAATCACTCCCCCTTCATCTACAAACAGGGCAGCCGTCTTGTGGTGCGGAAAACCTCACTGGAAGATGTTCCCTATATTGCAGAGGAAGCAGCCAATGCCGGAGTATGCAATGGATTCCAGCTTTTTGATGAGGATATTCTTTCCCTCAAAAAAGAGAATGTTTCCGTTCTTGTCCTGCCGCCGTTGAAGGGAATGAAAAAAGCTGTTCTTGACAAAGTGAGAACTCTGCATAAGGAAGGAGTCCACCTTGTCACCTTTGAGGACGCGGAAGGTCTGGAAGATCTTTTCGGAATAAAAGATACCGGAAAAGCCAAAAATATCTCCCTTGTTACAGCAACAGGGGAATATTGCAGGGGCATGACAGAATATTGTGATGATGCAAGATGCATTGGCAGATATAAAGTCACCGATGCGGAAATCCTGCTGAAAGCAGAGATCCCCGTTCTCACAAGAAAGAAAAACGGCAATGCTTATGCGGTCTTTTTCAATGTACCGCCCCATTTCATAAAAGAAAACCGTCTGCGTGCCAGAGGCAGTCACGGCAAGATCGGGATAAGTCCTCTTGTAAGCAGAGTATGCGGACAAGTCATGCGGGATCTTTCCTCCTCCGGTATAAGTATCCGGGAAGGACGGCTTCTTGCCTGTCATACAAAGAATGGGAAGCTGCTGCTTATTTTAAGCAATCCCCATGAAGATAAAAGTCTTTCCATGGAAGTAGCCATCAACAGGAAAGACGACTTTATCCCCTTCTTTGATACGCTCCCGGAAAGTGATAGAGAGTTCATGCTTGTAAAAAAGAGCAGGAACTCCCGCACTTACCGTATTCTGATACCGGAAGGGGAATTTACTTATCTTCTCTTTTCAAAAACAGGAAAGAAGAAATAAGGAAATAAAACAGGAACTGCGGAAGCCTCATTCTTCCACAGTTCTTGTTACTGTGATATCCACACCTGTATTTTTATAGTCTTTTATAAGCACATCCCCGCATTTTACAGGAACAGAAATTTTCATGGAAAACAACTCCTGTAAAAGCTCATCAATAAGCCCCATTTTCAACGGGGCGGAGGTCTTTACCGGAATACAGACGATTTTCCGGGAATCGGAACGCACTACTGCCGTGACGATCCTTTTGGGGTCACGCATTTCATTGAGAGCGTAATTTACTCCCCCTTTGCAATGATTGCCGCATACCGTATATTCCCCGACGCTTTCCCCTTCCGCCACTTCCAGATGACAGGAAGCGGGACACATAATACAGATCATATTGCGGATGATCTTTTTTTCCATTTCAGTTTTCATCTTACTTTCCCTCCTCATCCAGCGGTACGAGTTTCACCTTTATATGTGCATCATCCGCAAGGGCGGCACTTTTTTCCGCTTCAAGGGTGTAACTGATCATCTCCGCAGGTTTCACATAGTGCAAATCTTTTTCTGCAAGGATATTTTCTCCGGCAGAAATATAAAGACGGGCATTTTTCATTACAGCAGAACTTCTCATATAAAAGCATACCTCTTTCCCTCTGCGGCAGGAACAGGGAAGAACATACCGCAAAGCCCCTTCCGGAACAACGGCAAGATCTTTTCCCTTTTCCTTTCCGGTTTTCTCCGCCTGATTACGGATATACTCCACACAGTTTGCCGCCGCCATTTCCGCTTCCTTTGAAACAAAATCCACAAGATCATGCACATGCAGAACATTTCCACAGGCAAAGATCCCCGGAATACTGGTCATGGAGGCACTGTCGGTAACAGGACCATTGGTAACAGGATGCAGGGAAATACCGCAGGATCGGGAAAGTTCATTTTCCGGAACAAGCCCCACAGAAAAAAGTACACAGTCACATTCGATCTTTTCTTCTTTACTGTGATCCACTTTTCCATCCACAATGGGGGCGATCGTCACATACTCCACCCGGTCTTTGCCATAGATCCCCGTAAGTGAGGTGGAAAGACGCAGCGGGATATGGAAATCTTCAAGACACTGGGCGATATTTCTGCTCAACCCCGCAGGATAGGGCATGATCTCTGTCACAAGTTTCACCTTTACCCCGCACCAGGAAAGACGGCGCGCCATAATCAATCCGATATCACCGCTTCCGGCAATAACTGCCGTTTTTCCGGGAAGCACCCCTTCCATATTCAATAATTTCTGGGCTGCTCCCGCTGTATAGATCCCGGCGACCCGGTCTCCGGGGATCCCCAGATTGCCCCGGCAGCGTTCCCGGCAGCCCATGGCAAGGATCAATCCTTTGGCATATACAAGAGTGACTCCATCTTTTTTGGAATAGACCGTAAGGATTTTTTCCTCTCCCTCATCCCGGATCTGCATAACGGTGGAATCCATCATAAGGCAGGCTCCACTTTTTACAGCTTTTTCCGTTACCCGCAATGCGTACTCCGGTCCGGTAAGCTGTTCTTTAAAATAGTGAAGCCCAAATCCATTGTGGATACATTGCAGAAGCACGCCACCGGGGTGACTTTCCCTGTCGATAATAATCGTTTTCAATCCCTGTTCCGCAGTATATGCTCCGGCACACAGACCGGCAGCCCCGCCCCCGATAACGGCACAGTCATAATGCAGAATATTCATTTTTTCTCCCCCTTTCCGGCAAGTACACCGCAGGTAAGGAAACTATTGTCCCCCCGTTTGGAAAGTTCCTGATAACTTTTTCCGGTCTCTCTTGCAATGATCTCCAGGATCTTCCCGGAACAGAATCCGCCCTGACAGCGGCCCATACCGCTTCTGGTATAAAATTTGATCCCGTCAAGAGTGGTATGTCCTTTGCGGATTGCATCCACGATCTCCCCTTCCGAGATCTTTTCACAACGGCAGATGATATTGGTCCATGCCGGATCTTTTCTGTGCATGGCGTCCGCCTCCTCTTCCGTCATGTACCGCAAAGGTTTCTGATAAGGAAGATCCGGGATAAAGGAAGGATCTTCTTCAAGGGCAAGCCCCTCTTTTGCAAGAATATCCCGGATATATTCCCCGGTTGCGGGAGAAGCGGTAAGCCCCGGGGACTGGATCCCTGCCGCCTGAATGAAGGCAGGAACTTTTCCTGAGGGGGCAATATAAAAATCCTCCCCGTCTACAGCAGGGCGGGAACCGGAGAACGCGGTAATAAGATCTCTTTCACTTACAGCAGGAACCATCTTTTTTGCCAGTTCAAAAATATTTTTTCTGCTCACTTCCGTCGTTCTTTTATCTTCCTTATCTTCCACACTGTCAGCGGTGGGCCCCACCATAGTGGTACCGTCGCAGGTAGGGATGACAAGAACTCCTTTACTGTGTCCCACTGGAACAGGAAATACGACTTTGGAGGGACGGGCTGCGGAAAGACGGTCAAGAAGATACTCTTCTCCCTTGCGGGGATGGATGACAAATTTTTCCGCACCGAAAGCCTCCGATACTTTATCTGCATATAATCCCGCGGCATTGACAACAAATTTTGATTTATAAAGATTTTCTTTTGCTGTTTTTATTTCCCAGCTTTTTCCGTTATAAGTTCCGCAGACAACTTCCTCTTCATATTGAAATTCCACGCCGTTCTGAAGAGAAGCCTCTGCAAGGGTCATACAATATTTATAGGGTTCCACCACGCCACCTTCCGGAGCATAAAGTCCGCCGAGAACCTCTGTGGAAAGTTTCCCTTCCAGTTCAAGGATCCGTTCCTTTGAACATAATTCGATTCCGGGAACACCGTTATCTTTTCCCCGTTGATAGAGTTGTCTGATCTTATCCAGTTCCTCCTGACTGAAGGCGGCAAGGATGATCCCGCAGCGTTTGAAGGGGAAATGCAGTCTTTTATGGTATTCACTGAAAAGAAAATTTCCTTTGATCTCCAGACGCCCCTTCAATGTAGTCAGCGGGTAATGGAATCCGCCGTGTACGATCCCGGAATTTGCTTTGGAGACCCCGAATGAGGCATCACAATACTTTTCCAGAACAAGGACTTTGAGTTTGTATGCGGAAAGTGTATAGGCTGTTGCCAGCCCGGTCACCCCCGCACCGATGATCGTTACATCATATTCTGTCATGGTAACCGTCCCTTGTATTTTATTTGTTTAGTCATTTGTTTAGTAATAGAAATATAACATCAAAACAAGAAAAAATCAAGCAAAAGTGGCCATAATCAACTTTTTTTGATTTTTTTTACTTTTTCAACTTGTATTTTTTCAAATTGGAAGTAAAGTAATTACCATCGCAGAGATTGCGGGTACTTTTCAAAGTACACTGAAAGTAAAAAAATGAAAGTTTTTCTGTAAAGAGGCTTGACATTTCTTTACGGAAGTGTATATTAAGGTATCGCAAGTAATTGCGGGGATGTAGCTCAACTGGTTAGAGTGCCACCCTGTCACGGTGGATGTTACGGGTTCGAGTCCCGCCATTCCCGCCATTTTTTGCTTTACAATTTTGAAAAGAATCGCAAGTTTATTGCGGGGATGTAGCTCAACTGGTTAGAGTGCCACCCTGTCACGGTGGATGTTACGGGTTCGAGTCCCGCCATTCCCGCCATTTTTTTTGCCCTTATTCCTGAAATCAAGAGAAAAGGGAGAGTTTTTCATGAGAAAGATCCTTGAACACTTTACGGGTTACCTTGCACTGGAACGGGGACTTTCTGAAAATTCCACACAGGCTTATTATTCCGATCTGGATTCCTTTATCCTTTATCTTGAAGCAAACCATTTTTCCTCTTTTGAAGAGGTATCCCGGGATCATATCCTGGATTTTCTTTCCGAATGTAAAGATCAGGGACTGGAAAGCACTACGATAGCAAGGAGACTTGTGGCACTCAAGGTCTTTTTCCGTTATCTCTTGCAGGAGAAAGAACTCAAACAGAATGTCACAGATATCATGGATTCCCCGAAACTGTGGCGGATCCTTCCGGAATTTATGACCGGGGACGAGGTAAGTGCTTTTTTAAGAGCCTTTTCCGCTAAAAGCAAAGATCCTCTGGAATTCCGCAACCGCTGTATGATGGAACTGCTCTATTCCTGCGGATTGCGGGTTTCTGAAATGGCAAACCTGAAAGTGGGCAATATCGTTTTTGATGAAAATATCATCCGGGTACTGGGGAAAGGCTCCAAGGAACGGATCGTTCCCATAGGACAGGCGGCATTGCAGCTTATCAGAAGATATATGAAAGACAGCCGGCTGCAATTATTGAAAGATACAGCGATCCCCTACCTTTTTCTTTCCAACAACGGAAAAAGACTGGACAGGGAAAGGATCTGGATGGTGGTGAAAGAAGCTGCCAGACGGGCGGGGATCTCCAAAGACATCCATCCCCATACCCTGCGCCATTCCTTTGCCAGTCACCTTCTGGAAAATGGAGCAGATCTGCGGGCGATCCAGGAAATGCTGGGTCATGCGGATATAAGCACCACCCAGATCTATACCCATGTATCTGCAAAAAGATTGCTTTCCGTACATAAAAAATTTCACCCCAGAGCGTAAAATGACTGAATCCCGCAGGAAATACCTTACCGCATTGTTACTTGTCCTTTTTCTTGCCGGGACTTTTTTATATTCTTTTCTGAACAGGGAAGATATTCTGCCGTCAACCCAACGGCGTTTTCCTGTTATGGGGACACTGTGTCAATTCCGTCTTACCGGGGAAAAGGGGACAAGTCCTGAAAAAATGAAAGAAGCTGCCGACGCTGTACAGGATACGTTTTACAGAATAGAAAAGATATGCAATATTTTCGATAAAACAAGTTCTTTATCCCGTATAAATCAGGCATTGGCAAAATCCTTACAGGCAGAGTGTCCGGAAGAGGACTTATGGAAAATACTGCTTGAGGCACGTTTCTTTTACAGATATACAGGGGGAGCCTTTGATGTGACCATCGCCCCTCTGATGCGTTTATGGGGTTTTCACCGGAAAAAAGCCATTCTGCCCGCGTCCGGAAAAATTGTATCGGTAAAGAAAAATACAGGTTTGGACAAATGTATTTTTGATGACACGGCAAAAATGATCTCTTCCCGGAAAGGATATTCTCCGCAATTTGATCTTGGCGGGATCGCCAAAGGCTATGCTCTGGATAAAGCAGCGGAAACGGCGGCAAAGTACGGGATCAGACGGGGCCTGCTGGATCTGGGAGGCAATTTAAGAACACTGGAACTTCCACCGGAGAAAAAGAAAAAAAATCATCTTATCGGCATACGGGATCCCCGGGGTGATAATAAAAGCATTGAAAAAATTGAAATGCCCAACAATATGAGTATGGCAACAAGCGGAAATTATGAAAGATATGTTGTAATAGACAATATCCGTTATACCCATATTCTTGACGGCAGAACCGGGTATCCTGTTTCCGGTATGCTTTCAGTAACCGTACTTACCCCCCGCGGGGTACATTCTGACGCCTTATCCACAAGTATTTTCATACTGGGGGAAAGTTTTGCGGAAAAAGTATATAAAGATTTCCCCGGCACTTCCATACTGCTTTTCAGGGAGGAAAAAGGGCTTCTTATCCGGAAAAGCTGGGGCATCTTTTCCATAAAAAAATGATATTTCCTTCCCGCATACGGTACCAGGCGCCCCGCCCGGCAACCGAGCATTTCTCTTTTTTCCATGATTTTATGGGACAGCTGTGAAAAAAATCAAAAAAAAATTATTTTCCTTTACAGAGAGGACACAAAAAGTCCACTTGATGGCAATACATTATATGCAGAAAAGAAAATCACCCCCTTAAAAGAAAGGAAATCAAAATGCTGAAAAAATTATTGTTGAAACTCTTTTGCAGGAAAGAAGAAAAAAAAGCGGTTAAAAACGTGTCTGTCCGTAAAGTGGAATGGGAGCAGCTGACATTGCCGCTAGATTGAAGAAAAAGAGAAAGGTGTTTATATGTATATCATCCCGTTCTTTATTTTTATGCTCTTATCCTGATGGCGGGAAAAAGACACTGAAAAGTGTCAGAAGAAAGTTCTTTTTTCATTTTTTATATAAGGGGAGGGAATCATTACTTGATATTTTCTTTAATCTGTGGTATTTTATAATTTAAAAGTGAAACAGTTAAGAAAATAAAAAGTACAGTGCAAGGAATAAAAATGAAAGAATACCGTTTTGATCCTGAAATAGAAATTGATTTTAAAAGTCTTATCCCTTTGCGTGTACAGCTATTTGAAAAGATCCGTAAAGCGGTGATCGCAAGGAGAGTCGCCCCGGGAACAAGAGTGATCTCGGAAAGTCAGGTGGCCAAAACTTTTTCCATCAACCGCGGTACTGTCCATCTTGCCTATATGGATCTTATCCAGTGCGGACTTTTTGAAACAAAATCTGCCAGAGGGGGGGTACGCATTTCCCCGGAAGCGGAAAATCTTTACCGGATCCCCTACCCCACATTGAACCTTGTTCTGCCCTTTTCCTTCCAGAAACATATCCAGCAGAGCAACAGCAGAGGTTCCATGGAATATATTGCCGGGATCTTTGACCGGGCGGCGGAAAAAAATATTTCTGTAAAAGTTGTGGCATTGCCATCTCCGGACGCCTCAAGCGAAGAGATCAGTAAATGGCTGGATGGTTTTCTCCCCCATTCCATCGGGATCATTACCATGGGCAGCAGACTTAGCGGATTCGATCCAGTTCTGAAAGCTCTTCTGGATTACAAAAATCTTCCTCATGTGTTTCTTACAGGAACAAGCCCGTTGAAACATATTTCCTCTGTGACGGCAGATGTGACCAACGGCGTCAATCAAATGCTCCTTCACCTGAAAAAACAGAAGATCAGTTCCCTTTATCTGTTGGAATATGTCACAAGTCAGAATACACAGTTTATTTCCAGTTCCAATGACAGGGTACAGGAAGTTGCCCGTCTTGCAGAAAAAAAAGGAATAAGCTGTATCCGGTGTATATTAAATAATAATGATTTGCTGAAGAAGGGCGGAGTCGTCCGCAGTTATCTTGCAGAAAAAGATCCGCCACAGGCTGTTTTTGCTTCCAATGACGATCTTGCCTGCCGGTTTACAGATGAAATGCGGGAAATCGGTTATCGTATCCCAGAAGATGTAATAGTCATAGGGTATGACAATATCGCACCGGAGGAATATACTTTGAGTTCGGTTTACCATGACCGTTTCGCTCTGGGAAGAGCGGCGGTGGATCTTGTTGCAGAACTTTACAACAGCGAAAGCGGTAAAACTTCCTCCCATAAAAAGATATCCACAACTTTTATTGCCAGGAAAAGTTCCTCCCGGTAAAAAGTCATACGGCAATATTTTTTACTTTTTTATCATACTGCCTCTTGACTTTTTCTCTGAAACTTGTATAATACTATCGACATACGATTTTTCTGATGTCGCATAATATTCATTATGTGATATTACGGAAGAAAATTCGTACTCAAAAAAAAGAACAGTACAAGTATAAAAAAGATAAAATAAATCAGAAATAAACACAAAAGGAGATAACATAATGAATATTATGCGACGCCGGAATTTCACTCTTATCGAATTGCTGGTTGTTATTGCCATTATAGCTATCCTTGCAGGGATGCTTCTTCCCGCACTGAATAATGCCAGAGGTATGGCCAAACGTATTGCCTGTGCCGGAAACCTCAAGCAGCTTCATCTGGCATACACAATGTATGTTCTGGACAGTAAAGACTGGGCTCTTGCCACTTCCGACTATTTAAGAACAGAAAACATCCCCAATGAAGCGGGAGACTGGTACTGGGGACACAACCTATCCGAAAATAAATATATTCCTTACAGTAAAAGCTATTCCTGTCCCGGGGAAAGCTGGTCCGTAACAGGAAAACACAGATATGACGTTCATTATGGTCTTCCCTGCGGCACATACGGGAAATACCCTGTTAAAAGAGACGCCGAACCCAAGAGTCCTCATGCACACAAAATAAGTTTTCTTGCCAGAAGTAAATATTTTGCAAACAGCGTACTTTTTGCAGATACCGCATCAGCAAACTCTACCAGAAATCCTGTAAATTTTTCCTTTCCGGGAAGAATCAGAAACGGTTTTGAGATCATCAACTACAATAACGATCACAGCACCATATGGAGAGGCAACCGGCATCCCACAGATTACGGGATCTATCTCAGACACAATGATTCAGCAAATTATATAACATTCAATGGTGCTGTCCTGCAGGATAAATCCAGAATAAATGTGGGGCTGAAAGAGATTTTCTGGCCCCGGGCAAGAACAAACAGTTCAAGCTGGACATGGCTGAATTACTGAAAAAAATATCTGACAGGAATGGAATAAAAAAATAAATACAAAAGGAGATACATAATGAACATTAAGCAACGCAGAAATTTCACACTTATCGAATTACTTGTTGTCATTGCCATCATCGCCATTCTTGCCGGGATGCTTCTTCCGGCATTGAACAATGCCAGAGGTATGGCAAAACGTATTGCCTGTGCAGGAAATCTGAAACAGCTCCATGTGGCATATACCATGTATGTGCTGGATCATAAGGACTGGACTCTTACTTCCATGGATCATTTGAGAACAACAGATATTCCCAATGGAGCATCAACCTGGTACTGGGGACATAATCTTTCGGAAAATAAATATATCCCTTACAGCAAAAGTTATTCCTGCCCCGCAGAAAGCTGGGTCGTATATGGCAAACACCACTATGATGTCCATTACGGTATTCCGATTGCAACGTACGGAAAATATCCTGTCAGAAGGGATAGCGAGCCGGGGCAGCTCTATTCCCAGAAAGTAAGCTACCTTGCAAAAAGCAGATATTTTGTAAACTGTGCGCTTTTTGCAGATACGGCTTCGGCAACCAGTACCAACAAACCAAAAAATTATTCCTATCCGGGAAGGATCCGCAATGGATATGAGATTTTGAATTACAGTACTAGTCACCCGACCGTGTGGAGAGGCAATCAGCATCCCACAAGTTACGGTATCTATCTGCGGCACAACGATACCGCCAATTATGTGACCTTCAATGGTGCTGTCCGTACTGATAAAACTCTGGGCAGCTCGGCAGATAAAGAGATCTTCTGGCCCCGCATAACGGTTTATACAACAGGTTTTGTGTGGACTAAATATAAATAATCACGAAAAGGAAATACAAATGAAAAAAATTGCGTTATTGCTTCTGACAGGTCTTGCCGTTCTCTGCTGCGGAAAAGATTTTCAAATCTATAAAGACGGCATCCCGCAGGCGGTGATCGTGCCATTGCAGCCCGGTCACAGATTTGCCGGGATCTGGGCAAACGATTTTTCCCGCTTTGCAGGAGAATGTACCGGGACGAAACTTCCCATCAGCAAAACCCGCGTTCCGGGGAAAAATACCATTGAACTCAACTTCCGGGATCAGGGGTTTACCGATGACTCCTTTACCATCGAATTTCCCGATAAAAATACCATGCGTATTTCCGGAACAAGAAACAGCGTGAAAAGCGGGATCGTGTATATTCTGGAAAAATATTTCGGCGTCCGTTTCCTTATGCACTATCATGCAACAAAGAAACGCCTTCCCGGTTATGAAAAAGATCTGGAAACAGATTGTCCCCAGGTGAAAAATGTTGCCATGCCCATGACAAAAGTAACAAAAATGGCTTCTGTCAATATCTGGCGGCATATTTACAAACATGACCACTGGTACACCCGTATATATGGTTTCTCAAGCGGTCACGGTATCTCCCTTTGGGCTTTCCCCATTAGAAAATATGCTCCCGACAACTCCTGGCCCAAAGAGATCCTGCCTGTTCTGGGGGGCAAGAAAGCAGTTCTCCCCAAATACAATAAGAAACTCCCCAACCCCTGGACTCCCTACCGTCACGGATGGCAGCCCTGCTGGAGCAATCCTGCCTCGGTAAAAATCGCTGTGGAAAATCTCCGGGAAATGTTTGAAAGAAGCAAAAAAAGCAAACCCCATCCCATCCACGGCAAACCATATCATGTGGAATTGAGCGTCAATGATAATGGCGGCTGCTGTGAGTGCAAAGACTGTCTGAAAGTTGTCAACGGCAAACGCAACTCCATCGGAAGTGCGGATTATTCCGAACTTTACTGGACATGGATCAAAAATGTGGCATTGGAAATCAAAAAAACACATCCGGAACGGGTCATTATTGCCTACGCCTACCGGGAAGTTTTTGATCCCCCCTCCTTCGATCTGCCGGATAATGTGATGCCCCAGATCTGCCGGGAGATCCTTACAGGTTCCCGTGAACCTGCGGAAAGAGCAAGGATCGAAAAAACATTTAAAGAATGGAGCAAAAGAGCCAAAACACTGCTCACCTATGACTATCTGGATTCCATCGGCATGCATGGGTATGTATATATGATCCCCAGAGTCCACATGAAAAGCTATGCGGATATGTTCAAACTTGCCTATTCTTACAATGTAAGGGGCGTCTATCTGGAAGCGTGTAACGATATTCCCATGTCCGGGCCTACCATTTATCTTATCTCCCGTCTTTATTGGGATATAAATAGTGATCTTGACGCCCATTTCAAAGAGTGGTGTGAACGGGCAGTGGGGAAGAAGGCAGCCCCCGTCCTTATGGAATACTATCAGAAATGGGAAAACTACTGGCTGCGTCCTGAAATAAGAAAGACCGCCTGGGGACTCTCCCATACCGGCACATATATGCCTTTGAATGAAAGCGGGACATATACCTACCCCATTACCGAAAAGGATGTGGCGGAATTTGATGCACTGATGAATAAAACCGTTGCTCTGGCAGATACTCCCCAGAGAAAACGCCGTGCAAAACTTTTCAAACACCTGTGGGAACTTTCCCGCAAGAGTCTTATCTGCCTCTATGCCCCCTATCTGGAATATGACGGCTCAATAGCGTCTGCGGAAAATGCGGTCAAACTCATCAATTCCATTCCGGAAGCCGCCAAAGCACAGAAAGAACTTGCCAATGATCCTTATGTACCCCAAAAATGGAATGAACTTGTAAGTACCGGCATCTGCAATTTCAAAGGGATCATTCCTCACCTTAAAGATAAAAAGGTACAGGAAGCATTGAAGAATGTTCTGAAAAATAAGGATCTTCCCCTTGTTCTGCGTGCTTCTCTTGAGATCGTTTCCGGCGTCAAATACAAAAATGAACTTGCCGACGGCTCTTTTGAAACATGGAAGGGATTTACCACCTGGCTGAATAAGGGCGTACTGGATTCCACATTTGTCACCGACGGCAAAAAGGCTTACAAAGTCCTTAATGGCGGCGTGACCCTTTTCTGCAAAGCGGAATACGGTAAACACTATATGGTCATGCTGGATGTCTATTCCCCTACCACCGGCGGGGAAGGCCGTCTGGTACTTATCACCAACCCCAGAAGCGGCAACGGGAAGTATAATACCCAGTACCATGCCTTTAAAGGCATCCGTGTAAATAAAGGCTGGCAGACTCTCAGCAATACCATCCATGTTTCCGGCTCCCGGAACGGGAAAAAGGCAGACAGTGTCTGGGTTCACCTCTGTGCGGAATTTTTTGAGAACGATCAACCCATCTGGATCGATAATGTAAGGATCTACAAACTGGATTAAATTTCCATAACAACTTTATGAAAGGATAAAAATGAAAAATGTATTGAAAAATCTTCTGGCATTTGTTTTCTGTGCCGGGATGATCTCCACCCTTTGCGGGGCAGATTTCTTCCTCTACAAAAACAAACAGCCCCAGGCAGTGATCGTTGCCTCCAAAGCCGACAAAGGCAAATTGCAGGGAAAGGTCAATTACCTGAATAGCGAACTGAAAAAACATGGACTTGACGCCCTTCCCTACGGCCTCAAAAGAGTTGCCGGAAAAGGTACGATTGAGCTGGTTCTCCATAACGAACCCTCTCCCCTGAAGATGTTTGATTTTGTTATCGACTTTCCTGCAAAAAATACCATGCGGATCACGGGAAATTCCGACAGTGCCATTCATTTTGCATTCAATCATATTCTTGATAAATATGCGGGCCGCCGCATCTATCTGGCAAAGTCTGAAGTTGTCAAAGGGGAACTTAATGACTATCCTGCCGTTAAAGACCTGAAGATCCCCGCCGTAAAATTCAGCGACGGGCCCTCCTTCCCCATCCGTTTCACCGGCTCCCGGGGCGTAAACTGGAATCATGGATGCCTGTACTGGGGCGGGCACTTTCTGGGAGCTTTCGCCTTCCCTGTGGCAAAATATTATGACAACAACTCCTGGCCGGAAGAGATCATGCCCACATTGGGTAACGGGGAAAAATTCAAGATGCCCGTCCCCAAAAAGAAATTGAAAGAGATCTTTAAGGGCAGAAAAGTTTCCGAAGGACAATATGCCCGTCTTATTGCCGGGATGTTCAATCCCTGCTGGAGTTCCAAAGCTACGGAAGATATCGCCGTTGCCAATCTTCTGGAAACGATCAAAAAACGCCCTGAACTGAAATCTTATGTCATCGACATCAACGACCTGGGGCAGTGCAAATGCAAGACCTGTCTTACCGCCGTCAACGGCAAACGCAATGCAGTCAATCATGCCAATTACTCCGATCTTTACTGGAAATGGGTGAAAAATGTTGCCGACAGGATCAATAAACAATATCCCCATATCATGTTTATGGGTATGGCGTACCGGGAAATGACCGATCCGCCTTCCTTCAAACTGCCCCCCTCCGTCATCGTCTGTGTGTGCTTTGAACTTTCCCAGACTCTGGATAAGGAAGCTGCCGCAAGACGCCGCAGTCTTATGAAGGAATGGAGCAAAAAGAGCAGTTATATCACCATGTACGGCTATGGTCACGGCGGTCTGGACAGCTATTTCCTCCCCCGTATGTACCCCAATCTCCACAATTCCATTCTCAAAGAGTTTTACACATATAATTTGAGAGGCTATCATCACGAACCCTATTCTGTTGTCACCAGTATCAACGGCCCTGAAAACTTTGTGGTAAGCAGCCTTTTGTGGAACAACAAGGCGGATGTAAAGCAACTTCTTGCCTCCTGGTACGAAGGAATGGTGGGCAAAAAAGCCGCCCCCTATCTGAAAGAATACTGTGAATTCTGGGAAAAATACTGGACCGGAGAAAATATCCGCAAAACCCCATGGTTCGCCTCCAATAAGTCCGTTTATTTCTCTCTCGGGGAACACACCCACATCTTTGCCCTGCAAAAAGGCGATATGGCATACTGCCGCAATCTTCTCAATCAAGTTCTTGCCAATGCGGAAACCCCTGCACAGAAAAAGCGGGCGGAACTTCTTTCAAAGGAATTTGAGTCCTCCGAACTTGCCGCAAAAGTTCTCTTTGCAGAGATCCTTGAAAATGACGGCAGTGTGAAGGATGCAAAAACTGCCGTTGAGATCATTAAAGCTCTGCCGGAATCCACTGCAAACATGAAAAAATTCCTTGCCCATCCTGCCATCAAAGCAGTAAAGAGGAAAGGCAGTGTCTATCAGAGGATCGAAAGTTTCCAGCTTCTCGCCTTTATGAGCATCATGCCTTACATCTCCGATCCGGCAGTTGCAGCAGAATTTGCCAAACTCAAAAATGTAAAGGGACTTTCTGAAATCATGCAGGCATGTCTCCGGTACTTTGATAAAGAAAAACCCATGGTGAACAAATATCCCAACAGTTCCTTTGAAAGCGTCAAATATACCAACAGACTTTTCAAACGGCACATGAATACCAGTGTGAAGCATACTACGGAAATTGCCCATACCGGAAAATACTCCATGAGACTTTCCAAAGGCTGGTACTCCTTCCGCGTGGATGCCCTCCCCGGGGAGAAATACCTTGCTGTTGCGTGGGTCTATACCAATAAACCCAG
This sequence comes from Victivallales bacterium, assembly GCA_045612485.1. Taxonomy (GTDB): domain Bacteria; phylum Verrucomicrobiota; class Lentisphaeria; order Victivallales; family UBA1829; genus RGIG5327. The sequence continues at coordinate 24,126 of JAZKZE010000165.1, forward strand.
TGCGGAAGGAAAACTTACCTACCGCCTCGGTCCCTGCCATCTGCACAAAAAGACCGGCCCCCACTTCCTGGAATGGTACCGTGTGAATGATATGAAAATACCTGCCGGAAAATGGATCCCCCTCATGATCGCAGGGGAAGTTCCCCTTGAACGGACAAGAGGCGGCGGAAAAGGCAACAGTATCTATCTTTACCTTGAAGTCAATAATTTTGAGGATGATGAATTTATCTTTGTGGATGACATTTCCTTCAGCAAACTGTAAAAGAAGATCGATTCTGTAAAAACATATGAGGCTGCTGCAACCCGTTAAGGTATTGCAGCAGCCTTTTTCTGTCATGGAATGAAGAAAATAAAAGAACATACCCAGGACAGGGAAACTTGATTTTTTCCTGTTATGTGCTAAATTAGAATAGATTATTTTATTAAAACAAAAAACGGTAACTTTATGCTTTTCAATTCATTGGTTTTTATTATATTTCTTGCAGTATTTCTTCTGCTGTGGAACATGGTGAAAAAACATACAGGGCTGCGGTTGTACCTGATTTTCGTATTTTCCTGTGTTTTTTACGGCTGGTGGGACTGGCGGTTCCTTTTTCTCATCTTCTTTACAGGAACAGTGGATTTCTTCCTTGCACAGGGCATCGCAAAATGTCTGGCATGGGAAAACGAAAAAGCCGGAAAAAGAGCTGCCGCCTTCCTGCTCTTCCTGTCTGTGGCTACGGGGCTGGGGACGCTTTCCATATTCAAGTATTCCGGATTTTTTGCAGAAGAAATCAGTTATTTGCTGGGATTGGCGGGAATCCACATTGATCTCAAAAGCCGTATTCCGGAATTCTGTCTGATCCTGCCTGTGGGGATAAGTTTCTATACGTTCCAGTCGTTAAGTTACACCATTGACATCTACCGTAAAATGCTTGCCCCCACAAAATCCTGGATCCATTATATGGCATATCTCATGCTGTTCCCCCAACTTGTGGCAGGGCCCATCGTAAGGGCGGTGGATCTTCTGCACAAACTGCTGCTGCCGCCGGCAACCTCCCCGATGATCCAGTATAATGCAGTCAAACTTATCGCACTGGGATATTTCAAAAAGTGTTTTCTTGCCGATAATGCCGCCGGCATTGTGGATATGGCATTCAGTCAGAGTCATGTTTATACAGGAAGTTCCACATGGTTTCTTGTAATGATCCTTTTTTCCATACAGATCTACTGCGATTTCAGCGGCTACAGCGATATTGCCAGAGGGATCATCAAATTCATGGGTTACAGGTTCAACCTCAACTTCAATCACCCTTATGCGGCGCACTCCTTACAGGATTTCTGGTCAAGGTGGCACATGTCCCTGTCCGGCTACTTCAGGGATTATGTCTATATTCCCATGGGTGGCAACAGAAAAGGGAAAGTGAGAACATGCTTCAATCTTTTTGTGACCTTCCTCCTTTCCGGATTGTGGCACGGAGCCGCATTGAATTTTGTATTCTGGGGCGCATATCACGGAATTCTGCAAGTGGTGGAAAAAGTTACATCTCTTAATAAGTTTCTTTCCGGCAGGAATTCCCTTGTTCTGAAAGTGATCTTTACAGCCGTTACGCAGTTGGAAGTGCTTACAGGGTGGGTATTTTTCCGCGCGGCAAACTGGAATGAGGCGATTTACGTTATCTCAAAAATTTTTACTTTCTCCTCCGAACAGACAAAATTCAAACCTGTTGCCTCTCCTGCTTTACTCATCATCGTGTTCCTTGCAATGGAAATCATCCTTCTGACAAGGGCGGAGGAAAAACTTATGCACAAGTGGAAATTTTTACGTTCCTGGGAACCTGTGGCTGCAGGTCTGCTTATACTTTTGACAGTTCTTTACCGTGGAGAAGGATATGGGTTCATCTATTTTCAGTTCTGATAAAAGGGTACATCTGACACTCCTGACCGCATTGGCATCCATCGGGATCTTCATGCTGGTAAATGTGGGCATATATCTTTATGATGCTGCGAAAAAAGACGGGATCAGGGCAGAAAATATTTTCTGGGAAAAGAAAATAAAGCCCGGAGAAAAATATGACATTGTTTTTCTGGGGGATTCCCGCTGTCTTACCGGACTTGTTCCGGAAATTTTCAGCAAAATATTGCAAAAAAGCTCTTTCAATGCCTCGTTTGCCGGAGGAGGGCTGAATTCCTTTGTTTTCACTCATACAGAGAAAAATATCCTGAGCAGCAACAGTCCCGTGCGCTGTATCGTTCTTTCCATCACCCCTCTTGCCATGTCGAAAAAGGCAAGGGCAAATGAAAATTATCACAGTATCGTAAAAAGGATGCAGGCAAATTCCACGCTGTACGACAGAATATGCAATATTGTTTTCCGGAGAGTGAACAGCAAAGAATCCGCCCGTATTTTCGGAGAAAGAAAAGACCGTCTTGTATTTCATTCCGACGGCTATCTGGAATGTATGGAAAAAGTTAAAGAGAAAGTGCAGAAAAGAAATATCAACGGCTACAGGGAATATTTCCGTACGATGGAATTTGCTCCGGAAAGTTTGCAGGAGATCCTTCTTTATACAGCAAAATGGCATAAGGAAAACATTCTGGTCTTTGCCTTCCGTCCGCCGACAACTCCCGGAATGGAAGCCCTGGAAAATGAAATGGGGAAATGTGATTTTTCCATTGTTAAAACCATGTTTGAAAGTGTGGGCGGAGTCTATCTGGATGTGCCGGAACGGGAAAAATACAATGCCTACGATGCCTCCCATCTGGCAAGCGGGGAATCCCGGAAACTTTCCAAAGTTCTTGCAGAAAAAATCCATGCACATATCAGAAAAAAATTACAGTAAGTCCCGCTGAAACAAAAGCAAGTTGCTTTTCGGATCGGGGGAATAGCGGAAAAGGGGCATACTTTCTTCAAACCGGCTGCCCCTGCGGAAAAGACGGTAAAGAAATTGCTGGAATATATTTCACGAAAAAAAAGGAAAATATTTGAAAAAACAGCATTACCGGAGTATATTTAAGGAATAAAAATATATATCTATAAAATAAACAGCAATACTGAGGAGAAAAGTATGCACGATTTCAGAACACATACCTGCGGGCAGCTCCGTCTTGCCAATGCAGGCGAAACAGTCCGGATTTCCGGCTGGATCCACTCTGTCCGCGACCATGGCGGCGTTATTTTTATCGACCTGCGCGACCATTACGGCAAAACCCAGGTGGTCATTGACCCCAAGATGGCTTTCTATCAGGAACTGGAAAGATGGAGAGTGGAAACCTGTGTCTGCTTTACCGGTAAAGTCGTCGCCCGTGCGGCAGAAACCATCAACCCCAAACTGGAAACCGGGGAAATCGAAGTTGCAGCCGAAGAAATGACCATCCTCGGCGAATGTGACACCATTCCCTTCCAGATCGCCAAAGATGAGGCTGCTCCTGAAGCATTGCGTCTCAAATACCGTTTTCTGGATCTGCGCAGAGATGAACTGCACAACAAGATCGTCCTGCGTTCCAAAGTTATTGCAGAATTGCGTAAATGCATGACAGAAATGGGCTTCCTGGAATACCAGACCCCCATTCTCACCAGTTCCTCTCCTGAAGGTGCCAGAGACTATCTTGTACCCAGCCGTGTCCATCCCGGTAAGTTCTATGCTCTGCCCCAGGCTCCCCAGCAGTTCAAACAGCTTCTTATGGTAGCCGGATTCGACCGTTATTTCCAGATCGCGCCCTGTTTCCGCGATGAAGACGCCAGAGCTGACCGCTCTCCCGGTGAATTCTATCAGTTGGATATGGAGATGAGCTTTGTCAATCAGGAAGATGTTTTTGCTGTACTGGAAAAACTCCTTCCCCATGTATTCAACAAGTTCAGCAACAAGAAATCCGACCCCGCACCCTTTGTGCGTATCCCCTACCGGGAAGCCATGTTCAAATACGGTTCCGATAAACCGGACTTGCGCAACCCCCTCTTCATGCAGGATGTTTCCGACATCTTCAAAGAAAGCGGATTCAATGCTTTTGCCCAGGTTGTGAAGAATGGCGGCGTTGTCCGTGCCATCAAAGTACCCGGGATCGGCGGCAAACAGCCCCGTAAGTTCTACGATGATATGATCGCCTTTGCCCAGAGTGTGGGTGCCAAAGGTATGGCATATATCATCTGGACGGAGGAAGGGGAAAAGAGCCCCATCGTGAAGTTTATGAAGGAAGATGAACTTGCCAGACTGAAAGAGGCAGGAAACATCCAGACCGGCGATGTGATGTTCTTCCTTGCAGATAAAGAAAAGAAAGTACAGGAGATCGGCGGAGCTGTCCGTACGGAACTGGGCAATAAACTGGGGCTTATCGATCCCAATGTATTCAAGTTCTGCTGGATCGTGGACTTCCCCATGTTCGAGCTGGATGAAGAGACCAACAAGATCATCTTCAGTCACAACCCCTTCTCCATGCCTCAGGGCGGTATGGATGCACTGATGAATAAAGAACCTCTGGACATCCTTGCATACCAGTATGACATCGTGGTCAACGGTATCGAGCTTTCCTCCGGAGCTATCCGTAACCACAGACCGGAGATCATGTACAAGGCATTTGAGATCGCCGGTTACGACAGAAGTGTTGTGGATGAACGCTTCGGCGGTATGATCCAGGCATTCAAACTCGGCGCACCTCCCCACGGAGGTATCGCTCCCGGTGTTGACCGTATGGTCATGCTTCTTTCCGATTCCCCCAACATCCGTGAAATCATTGCCTTCCCCTTCAACCAGCAGGCACAGGACCTTATGATGAATGCTCCTGCGGAAGCGGATCTCAAGCAGTTGCGTGAATTGCGGATCATCCCCGTGGAACCGGAACTCAAGTTTGAAGAAACCTTCAAACGTCTCCGGGCGGAAGCTGCCAAGATCCGTGAAGTAGCTGCCGCAGCAGAAGCTGCTGCCGGTGCTTCTGCGGAAAACAGCAGCAACTGACGGAATGAATAAAACTGCTCCGGATGAAAAAAGCCGGAGCAGAGCATATTTATTCAGGAAAAAACATAAAGGGGAATACTCTCAATACAGCAGGAAGGCAGTTACCTATGACCTACGGGATCAGAAAAAATACGGCAGTAAACAGAAAGAGAAGCCGTTTTGCCTCTATGGTCCTCCTGCTGATCATCACCCTTTTTTCTGTTGCGGCGACCATAGGTCTTTGGAAAGCCGGCAGATATATTTTCAGTATTCTTTCCCGGGAAAGCCGTTATGACAGGATCATTGCCGAAGCAGGAAAACGCAACGGAGTGGATCCCTGTTTGATCAAAGCTGTGATCTGGCGGGAAAGCAAATTCAATGCCGGGGAAAAGGGCGGCAAAGGCGAGATCGGTCTTATGCAGATCATGCCGGGGAGAGCCGCATCAGACTGGGCAAGGGTCAAAAAATATTCCCTGCCCACTGCCGGAGCATTGTATGACCCGGAACTGAATATTGAGATCGGTTCCTGGTATCTGGGACGGGCATTGCACAGATGGAGCAAGTTCAGGAACAGTACGGCTCTTGCGTTGTGCGAATACAATGCCGGATTGACCAGAGCAAAAAAGTGGCAGCCGGAAACCGGTGAAGGCGAAGTAATAAGCCGGATCAAAATAGCCTCCACGAAACGGTATGTGAAAGATATACTCAAGCGGTACAACAAATATAAAAAGGAGTGGGAGGAACCCCGATGAAAAAAATATTCTTTTTATTTGTCACTCTGCTGTGCAGTTTTCTTTTCATACCGGAAACAGTTTTTGCCGGTGGCAGGATCCCGGACAGGATCCGTATTGATTTTACTTTCTCATCCAAACGCGGCAAAAGTGTTACCGGCGGCTGGCATTACAAAGGAAAGCCGTTTACAAAAGATATTGATTTTTCCGTAGTAACACTGAACGGAGTAAAGGTTTTGAAAGTTGCCTCCCGGAAAAGTTCCGGAACGATTTTATACGATCTTTCCACCATTGACCTGAAGAAATATCCCCTGATGCGCTGGAAATGGATGGCGACACGGCTGCCGGAGGGTGCGTGTGCCACAGATCCGAAAAGAGATGATCAGGTTCTTGCCGTATGCGCCGGAGCGGGGCGTCCCCGTACAAATTCTGTAGCCTTCCGCTGGGAAACAAAAACAGAAAAAGGCAAAAGCGGTCAATCCCGTTACGGCCTGGGAATGGTACAGGTGAACTGGGTTGCAATGCGGAATCAAAAGGATAAACTCAATACCTGGTATATTGAGGAAGTGGATCTTCTGAAACATCTTCAGCAGCTTTTCCCTGCGGGCATACCGAAAAAAGATCTGGCCTTAAGTATTACAGGCAACTCCCAGTACACGGGCACCGAATCTCTGGGGTATATAGAATATCTGGAATTTCTGCCGATTTCTGAAAAAGGTAAATTATCGTTACAGTAATATTATTATAAATGTTCAAAAGATAAAAGGAGAAAAAATGAAATTTTATGAAAAACTTGCGGTGGCATGGGAAAAAACAAATTCCCTGGTATGCGTGGGGCTTGATCCCGACCTGAAAAAACTGCCGGAATGTCTGAAGAATGAAAAATATCCCATCTTCAAATTCAATCAGGCTCTTATTGATGCTACAAAAGATCACGCATGCTGTTACAAACCCCAGGCGGCATATTATGCCGGTCAGGGTGCAGATGATGAACTTTTTATGACCATGGAATATCTGAAAGAAGTCTGTCCGGATACCCCTGTGATCCTTGACGCCAAAAGAGCGGATATCGGAAATACCACCATGATGTATGCACTGGAAGCCTTTGAACGGTACAAAGCCGATGCTGTAACCGTCAACCCCTATATGGGAATGGATGCTCTCAAGCCCTTCCTTGATTATGAAGATAAGGGTGTCGTGGTACTTTGCCGTACCTCCAACAAAGGGGCAAAGGAGATCCAGGAAATGCGTCTTGCCGACGGAAGAGAACTGTATAAATATGTAGCCTCCCTCATTGCCGGTCCCTGGAACTACAATAAGAATACCATGCTGGTAGCCGGAGCAACCTTCCCGGAAGAACTGGGCGAGATCCGTCAGATCGTGGGAGATACCCCCCTTCTCGTTCCGGGGATCGGAGCGCAGGGCGGAGATCTGGAAGGTGTATTGAAAAACGGTCTTACCGCCAACAAAACCGGACTTGTCATCAACTCCTCCCGCGGTATCATCTATGCTTCTTCCGGAACAGATTTTGCAGAAAAAGCACAGGAAGAAGCCCTGAAACTGAAAAATGCCATCAATGCTTTCCGTTGAGAAAGCCTGTATAAATCAAAAGCAGAGGAATAAAAAATGATCCCTTTTATTGATCTTAAAGGCCAGTATGCCAAAATCGAAGAAAATGTAGATAAAGCAATCAAAAAAGTATTGATGCACGGTCAGTATATTCTGGGGCCGGAAGTGGCGGAACTGGAAAAACAGCTTGCGGAATTTGCCGGAACAAAATACTGTCTTGCCTGTTCCAGCGGTACAGACGCCCTCCTTATGGCAATGATGGCAATGGATTTCAAGGCGGGTGACGCAGTATTCACCACTCCCTTCACCTTCTTTGCCACCGTGGAAACCATCGCTCTTACCGGTGCTACTCCCGTTTTTGCCGATGTGGAACCTGATACCTACAATATGGATCCTGCCAAACTGCGGGAAGCCATCCTGAAAGTAAAAGCGGAAGGCAAACTTACCCCCAAAGCCATCGTTGCAGTGGATATTTTCGGTCAGTGTGTGGATTATGATGCCATTTCCGCTATCGCTGATGAATTCGGACTTCCCATTATTGAAGATGCGGCACAGTCCATGGGGGCAACTTATAAAGGAAAACGTGCGCCCTCCTTCGGCAAGATCGGCTGCACAAGTTTCTTCCCTGCCAAACCTCTGGGATGCTACGGCGACGGGGGAGCAGTTTTCACAGATGACAAAGATCTTTATGATATTATGTATTCCATTCTCGTTCATGGCCGCGGCGGGGATAAATATGACAATATCCGTCTTGGGCTGAATGCCAGACTGGATACCATTCAGGCAGCTGTTCTTCTGGAAAAACTCAAACTCTTTGAAAGCGAGATCGAACTGCGTCAGCAGGTGACAAAGTGGTACAAAGAGGAACTGGACGGCGTATTGCAGATCCCGGTTGTAAAGGAAGGAAATATATCTGTCTGGGCGCAGTATTGCCCCATGTCCCCCAAGTTTGAAGCGATCCAGGCGGCACTGAAGGAAGCGGATATTCCCTCTGCAAGATATTATCCCATTCCCATGCATCTCCTGGGAGCAATGAAATATCTGGGGTACAAAAAAGGCGATATGCCCGTAGCGGAAAAAATTGCGGAAACGATTTTTGCATTGCCCATGCATCCCTATCTGGATCAGGCAACAGTCAAAAAGATCGCTTCTGTGATCAAAAGCGTTCTAAAGGGATAAGATTCCTTTTATAATATTCTGTACACAAACAGAGAGTCCGGAAAGAATATGATATTATTCCGGACTCTTTTTATTTATTGTTTCAGGATCAATCCTTACAGGAACCTGTCACAGGTACTTTATTACCGTTTCTGTCCGTAAGCACTTCAAAAGGACAGGAATAGACCTCTTCCAGAATATCCGGATGCAAAACCTTTTCCGGCGTGCCGTCAGCAAGGATCGCTCCGTCCTTCATCAGAACGAAACGGCTTGCATATTTTGCCGGCAGAGCAAGTTCATGGGAGATCATACATATGGAGAGGGAACGTTCCTTTTGCAGGGAAGAGAGTATCCGCATCAGATTCTCACTGTGGGGATAGTCCAGAAAGGAACAGGGCTCATCCAGAAGCAGGATCTGCGGTTCCATGGCAAGAATGGCAGCAATGGAGGCTCGCTTGAACTCCCCGCCGCTTAAAGAATCACAGGAGCGTTCCGCAAGATGAAGAATATCCATATCCTCAAGAGCTTTTCTGGTAAGGAAACGGTCTTTCTGCGATGGAACGGGAAGTCCGAAAAGAGAATTCCTTCCAGCCCTTCCGGTCATAACAAGTTCCTCCACCGTCATCCCGGCAGATTCCGGAAGATCCTGGGGAACCAATCCCAATAAAGAGGCACGCTGTATTGCGGAATATTCTTTTAACGGTTTCCCCCGCAGAAATACGGTTCCTCTTTCCGGAGTACGGAGTCCGGCAGCCAGACGCATGAATGTACTTTTTCCGCAGCCGTTGCATCCGGCAAGCACAACGAATTCCCCGTGAAAAAGAGTAAAGGAGAGATCTTTGAAAAACTTTTTCCCGGGGGAAAATGAAAAAGTGATCTCTTTGAGAGAAAGAGCTTCTGTCATGCGGTCATCCCTCCCTGTTGTGTTTTTTTTGTTGAAGTATCCAGAGAAAAAGAGGTCCACCCAGAAGGGAAGTGATCACACCTATGGGGATCTCTCTCTCCGGAAAAACACTGCGGGAAACAAGATCACATAAAATGAGAAATACGCCTCCCGTTAAAAATGAAGCAGGGAAAAGTACCCGGTTATCGTGAAAAGAACATTTCCGGATGATGTGGGGAATGATCAATCCGGCAAATCCGATGATCCCTGTAAGAGCAGCACTCATGGCGGCAAGAAGGGAGGCAAGTCCTACCGAAAGTAAAGTCATCTTCAATGGATCGATCCCCATGCTCCAGGCATATTCGTTCCCCAGAGAAAGGGCATTGCATTTTGCAGAAAGAAGACAGAGAAGAATACTTATTACCGGCACAAGAATGGCAAACAGACGGAAAAGTACCGGATCAGCGGAAGAGAGATCCCCCAGAAGAAACCAGAATACGGAAGAGATCTCCCGGGAATCGGCAAAGGACAATATGGTAACCAGAAGCCCGGAAGCGATGGTCCCTGCGATCACTCCGGCAAGCAGCAGACTTTCTGTACCTCTTCCGGCAGAACCGTAAAGAAGCACCATTGCCAGGATCAATACGGCTCCGGCAACTGCAAAACCGGGAACCATGTAAACGGAAAAGGCAGCCGCGCCGGTAATAAAAGAGAGTGCCACCCCGAGAGAAGCTCCTGAACTTACCCCTAAAATATAAGGTTCGGCAAGAGGATTACGCAAAACAGCCTGATAAACACTTCCGGCAAGAGCCAAACTCCCGCCTGCAAAGAAAGCAGTCGCGATCCTCATAAAACGGACTTTCAGCAATAAAAGCGTTTCCAACTGGCAGGAAAAAAGAGCATGTATGGAAAGATTCCGGGATCCCCATAATAAGGCGAGAAGAAGTACGGGTATATATATGAGGAAGAGGAAGAGAAATAAGATAAAAACTTTTTTACGGATAAAAACCATTGTTCTGCCTGCGGGATATAATGTTCAGTATAATATGAGATAATATAATGCAGAATCCCTGTTATGTCAAGAAACAGGTCATAAAACATCCATGGAACCGCTGGAGGGATGCTCCTCAAGGAATTTATAAATGGCTTGTGCCATCTCCTCCCCGATCCCCGGAACTTTTTCCGCAATATCGGCGGGAGTAGCCTTTCTCAGCCGGGTAACAGAACCGAAGGCTTCCAGAATGGCTTTTTTCCTTGCCTCCCCGATGTTGGGGATCTCATCCAGAAGGGAATTCTGGATGGCACGCAAACGCAAAAGCCGGTTGTAGGTAATGGCAAAACGGTGGGATTCATCCCGGATCGCCTGTAAAAGATGCAATGCGGAAGAATCCTTTGAAAGAAGAACAGGCTCCGATCTGCCCGGAAGAAAGACCTCTTCATTGCGTTTTGCCAGTCCGATCAGGGCAAAGGGGGGACATTTCAGATCCACAAGAGCGGCAAGAGCGTAGGAAAGCTGCCCCTTGCCGCCGTCCACCACCATAAGATCCGGCAGAGGATGTTCTCCGGCAAGCACTCTTGTAAAATGACGAGTGATGACTTCCCGCATCATGGCGAAGTCATCCACCCCCTCCACCGTTTTGATACGGAAATGTTTGTATTCACTTTTGGAAGGTTCCCCGTTGCGGAATACCACCATGGATGCAACGGAAAGAGTACCGGAAATAGTGGAGTTATCAAAGCATATCATATATTCAGGCGGGGATTTGAGTTTCAGGGAACGGCGGAGAGATTCCACCGCAGCCGGCCCGGCTCCGTGAAGAGGGATCTCCGCATCGGTAAAATCTCTTTTCGGCGGATTGTAAAGAGATTCGATATTCCGGGAAATATCCCGCAGAGAAGCGGCTTTTTCAAATTGCCTTGCACCTGACGCCTCCAGCATTTTTTCTTTCAAAGCGGAAAGAACGGGGGCGGTTTTACCGTTCAGAACCTCAATAAGAGCATCCAGATTCTTTTTATACTCCTCTTCAGAGATCATTCCCACACAGGGACAGGGGCAATCTTTCACATGGGCGGCAAGACAGTGGGTCCTGTCCTCCTCTTTAAGCTCCCTTGTCCGGCAGAACCGCAAATGAAAGAAACGGATAAGGAATTCCAGAGTCTGTTTGAGAAGTCCGCCATGGGGGAAAGGTCCGAAATATAAACAGGAATCATCTTTCTGAAGCCGGGCAAGACGGGGGGTGGGGAATTTTTCAGTAAGATCAATCTTCACAGACAACATTCTTTTATCATCCCGCATAAGCACATTATACTTGGGAGCATATTTTTTGATCAGTCTGGTTTCAAGAATAAGGGATTCATCTTCATTACGCACCGTGATACACTCCCATGAGGCAATGGAATGGATAAGGGAACGTAATTTTGGGGATTGGCGGTTTACCCGGGAAGGCTGGAAATACTGGGACATCCTGCGGCGGAGATTGGAAGCCTTACCCACATAGATGACAGTACCGAAAACATCCCGGTAAATATAGACGCCCGGTTTGGACGGGATGTCCCCGGGATAAAAACTTACTGCCATAGTCCATGCTCCTTTCCTGTACCGGTAATATGTTGAAAAGAAATTTAATCCGGATTATGAAAAAATCAAATAAACAGAAGAAAAAATTCCGATATATGGAGAAATTCAGAAAAAAATGATACAAAAAAAGAAAAATACTGAAAAAAATAAGAAAAAAACTACTCCGGGACTTGAAATATATTGATGGAAATAGTATCTTTAAGGGTCGGAAAGTGTAGAATTATAAAAACAGGAACGTTTATGAAAATATATGCAACAATTTTTATGCTTGCATCTTTGCTGGCTTTTTTGGTTCCGCCGGATGTATGCGGGCAGAAAAGACAGGAAAATTCCGGACGCCTGATCGCTGCAAATGACATTGCGGTTTCTTTCTCACTTGCCTCTTCACCGAGAATCGGATTCGACAAGCAGGAAGGGGAACAGAAAAGCGATCACAAATGGTTTATTGTCAAGGTATTATACAAGTTCAACAACACATTCCGCCAGGGATTCACATTTGACAATCTGAGGTGCGAAGTTTACCTGAAGACCAAAGCCTCATCCGGTGGATGGAGAAAAAATTATTGGTTTACAGGAACGCAGAATTTCTACTCTGTGATCCCCGGAAAAGCAGGAACGATCCACAGAGTGACCCTGTTTATGCCCCCCCCTCTTTTCTATAAAAGCTATGCAAGTACAAAGAGCAGTGCAAGAGCGTTGAAGGAATGTGATGCAATCATACTCTTTTATGACGGAGACCGCCTGATCGGACAGAAGATGTGGAGCGGCAGCAGCAAAAGCGGTAAAATGGATCGGAAACAGGAGAGCAGTTTTTATGCTGCATTCAAACGGATGAACGACCTTCCCGGCAATAAGATCGTCAATGGATTGTGGCCCCGGGAGAAGACTCCCTGGCAATGGCTGAGTGCAGACAGAATGGATCTGCCTGTACCTGTTTTTGAAAAAGAATCCTCTCCGAAATTTACGGTAGTCCGTGATGAGGCTGCCGATGATAAAGACAGTGAAAATGTGACTCAAACACCTGAAAACAAAGGCGGCAGCAGTTCTTCTGTTACCGCAGAACAGGAAACAGGAACAACACAATTCACCCGTTCCACAGGCAGAAAAAAAAGAAATAACAAAAGGAATAGATAATGGCTGTCAATAATTATGTACTTTGCCTTGATGTGGGCGGCACGACTGTAAAAGCAGCAGAATATCTTTACAGTGCAGCCGGGGAAATGATCCTGGAGCGTTTTGCCTTTATTGATTACGGAAGAGACCTGGAAGATGATGCCTCTGAAGCCGCAGCAGAACTTTTACAAAATGCCATGGTGGACGCTGTAAAAAAGCTCATTACAGAAAACAGTTTCAGAGCAAAAAATGTAAATCTCTGTCTTTCCGGAAAAAATGCATATATCAAGTTTGTCAAACTTCCTTCTCTTGTCACGGATGAGAAGAAGCTGAAACAGATCATTGAATTTGAAGCCGCCAATGCCATTCCCTTTGAGCTTGACGGTGTTATATGGGATTCCCAGATCATCAGTAAAAACGAAGACCGCGGCGAGATCGAAGCCATGTTTGTCGTGATGAAAAAGGAGGAATTGGAACTGATCACCAATACTGTGGAATCCCTGGGTAAGGAGATCACGTTGATCGATGTTGCCCCCACAGCAATTTATAATGCGGCAAAAGCCAATAATATCGGAGTGGAAAATTGCGAAATGATCCTGAATATCGGAGGACGCTGTTCTCTTCTTATCTTTGCTGATAAGGGAAGATTTTTCACCCGTCTCATCCCTATTGCCGGTAATGCCATTACCCATCAGATCAGTAAAGAATTCGGCATCTCCTATGCGGATGCGGAAGAGATGAAACGCAAACACGGATTTGTCGCTCTGGGAGGAGCTTACGAAGAACCGGATTCCGAAGTGGCAACGATCATCTCCAAGATCGTGAGAAACGTAATGACCCGTCTGCACGGGGAAATCAACCGCTCCATAAATGTTTACCGTTCCCAGCAGGGCGGCAGAACACCGGAAAAAATCTATCTTTCCGGGGGCAGTTCGGTGATGGAATATACATTGCGGTTCTTTGAGGAAAAGCTGCGTATTCCGGCAGAATATTTCAATCCCTTCCAGAAGATCGCCATCGGTCAGGATGTGGATAAGGAAACTCTCGCAGAACTGGCTCCTGAATTTCCGGAAACCACGGGATTGGCTGTGAGAAATGCCACAAGCTGTCCGCTTGAAGTATCACTGGTCCCCACCTCCATGCGTATATGCAGGGATTTCCGCGAACGCAGTCCTTATTTTTACGGTGCAGCGGCATGCTTCCTGCTGATTGTTCTTGTTACCTTCCTGTGCCTGCTTCAGCAGAAAGAGATCGCTTCTGAAAAATGGAGAATAACAGAAACAGAATTCAACAAAGTGGAAAAAATCCAGAGAAGAGTTTCCCAGGCAAGAGGCGACCGTGACGGAACAAAAGGGGAATATGAAGCAGCGGCAAAAATTTTGAAAGAACGCGATATCTGGCCGGAAAGACTGAAAAAAATACAGGAAATTCTTCCTGAAGGGGTCTGGCTCTCCTCCTTCTCCTACGGGACAGCTGCAGAGGCTCCCAAACAGGAGAACCGCCGTTCCCGCAGACGTAGAAATCAGGATGATTTCATGGACGCATTCAGTGAAGAACCTGCGGCAGCGGCGCAAGCAGCCCCCAGTGAGTTTGATACGATCAATTTCACCTGTCACTACCTGCGGAACCGGAACAGGGAATTGCGTACGGAATTTCTTGCGAACCTGGAAAAATCCGGTCTGACGGATTTGAAGAAAGAAGAAGCACAGGGGCAGGTCACAACGGTAAGCGCCGGAGTTGATAAATACAACATAGTCACATTCAAGATCTCTGTAAAACTTAAAGAAACTGTTAAACGGTAAGTATAGAAAGTAAAGGATAGTCAGATGGTTACATTTCTGAAAAAAAATATTATATTTTTCATAGTATTTGTCGTGGTCATGCTTGCCTCGCTGTTTCTGCTGTTTCTTGACGTGACCATGTACAGTGAAATAAGTGAATTGAATGGTAAAACAGATAATGCCAACAAAACGCTTAAGGAATACGCCACAAAAGAAGATAAACCTGTTGAAACAAATGTGGAAGCATTCAACAAAGATAAAGAGGAATTACAGAAAAAAGTTGTCCTTATACGTCGTTATTTCGGGTCTCCGTACAGAAAATTCCTGCTGAAATTTGCGGAAGAAACCACAATTGATGAAAATACGCTTCTTGCAGAATTCAAAAAACATTTTGATGAATACCGTGTAAAACTCGATAAAGAAAACGAGTCCTCTCTTGCAGATATCCTGAACAGATCCCCTCATACGTTAAGTGACAGACTCTTTTTTGAGTTCATGGATAAGTACAGGGAAAAACTTGCTTTGCTTCTGACAAAAAGAGCTGCGGAAAGCAAAAAGAAGGGTAGCAATGACGAAGAAAAAGAAATCGTTAAAGCTGATGCAAAAGATGTGCAGAAGATCCACACAGCCTTCAAACACTTTTTCGATAATATTCTGAAAGAACCGCTCTTTACAGTAGAAGATCTGGTTCCTTCCGATCCGCAGATGAAGCGCCGTACAGAAGAAGATATTTTTGCCTGTGCCCTGGGCTTGCCCCGTACAAAACCCCAGTTGCTCAGTCAGAGTTATCTCGGCGACATGCAGCGCGCATTTGTGAGCAAACAATTGTTCCCCGGGGTCAAGGATCTGGAAACAATCCGTAACTTTACCTATAAAGATTATGTTACCCAGCCTCCCTCCTACCAGGCAATTCCCGAGATCATGCTGGCAATGCCGGTTTATGAAGATGTGGCACGCAGATTGCGCAGTGTGGAAAATCTTGTTCTGACCGACATGAGCAAAACCGGTCCCACACCCACAGACGGAAATGATAAATATCTGAGTTACAGATTCAAAATCAAAGTAACCTGTACCATGAAGGGACTGCGTGACCTTGTAAATAAATTGCATGGGGCATACAACGATAACAGAGTGTATGTTGTCCGCTGGGTATCTGTTACAGGGACCTCCGAGGAGGAACTGGAAGAACTGAAAAAGATTCTGGAAAGCAGTGAAAACAGTTCTGCAACAAAAACGACCGGAACAAGACGGAGAACCTCCCGCAACAGAAACCGTACACAGGCAGCTGAACAGGGGACTCTTGCCCCCTATCTTGACTCTCTGAATCTCAAATATGCCAGCAGAGTTGTAGGAAAACAGAAAGAAATATCAGCAGAAATTGATTTTGACTATTGCATATATGTGGGTGAGCGTGTATATTCTTATCCGGTAAGTCAGCAATAAGAAGGATGGCAGGAGAAAAAAATGAATATTATTATAGGATTTCTTAAAAAGCATTACGAAAAACTCATTCTGGGGGTTTTGCTTCTGATCTTTATTGCTCTTTTGATATTTCTTGCGTTTCTTGTGCGTGAGACCAGAGCAACGAAAGCTGCAAGCGGGACAAGCATGAATTATACAGATGCGGCAAGTAAAAAGAAAATTGCACATAAAGATGAATATGATATTAATAAATCGTTGAAGTTCACGGTTTGGGAAAAGAAAGCTGCCGTTGCAACAGGCAAGACTGCCACAGGGAAAGATGCTGCAAAAATTTCCGCTGTGGATTATACAGAAGATTTTGTCATGCCGGTACCTCTGACGATCTGTCCTGAATGCCGCAAGGCAATCCCTGAAGCAGACTTCAAATTTTCCATGGATGACGGAAAATATCACTGTTCTCTCTGCCGGAATGCCCTCAGACCGCCCATGATCCTTGTAGAAGAGGATGAGGGGAAAGATACGGATAAGGACGGTATGCCCGACCAGTATGAAATCAGATACCAGAAATACGGTTATAGAATAGATGACCGTTTTGATGCGGATAGAGATCTTGACAGCGACGGGTTCACCAACATGGAAGAATACTATTGTGACATGGATCCCCTCAATCCGAAACAGCAGCCATCAGACAAGAAAAATTTCAAAGGACGTCTGCCTTACGATACATTGCTTAAATGCATCAATATTGAGACCAAGACCTATTCGTTCCGGGTTCTCAGCATGAATGATGAAAAGGTAAAGGTGAGATATCCGAGAATGTATAAAGATCCCAGAACAGGCGTATTGAAGAAACATCCCACAAGGGATAACAGACCCGACTTGAAAGCCGGTCAGACCTTCCAGTCCCTTGACGAAAATATCAAAGTTGTTTCCGTCAGCCGTAATGAGGTGGTTTTTGAAGATCTTTACACCGGCGACAAGATCAGAATCAGTAATACACAGAGAAACAGAGATATTGTTTCCCCTTATCCCAGAGCGGAAATCGAATTCCGTATGGATCTGGGCCCCGGTAAGAATAAGAAAGTTAAAACCGGCGATAAGATTTCTTACGGGAATGCAGTTACCGGCGTGGACGAATATACTGTACATAAAGTCAGTACAGAAGATGGCACGCTTGAGTTGAAGAATAAAGACGGCAAAGTCATTGCAATCGGCAAGACAATGGAATTTGACAAAATTTTTGCAGACAACAAGGCAAAGAAAGATGCCAGAAACCAGGCCGGCCCGAAACAGAGAGAAAAGATTCGGGAATGATAAGGATAATAGTATAATAATATAAAGAAAATAAACAGAGGAAACAAATGAAAACGCAACCCGGAAAATTGAAAACATATTTCAGTTGTGCAGTATTCTGTGCAGTCTTTTGTACAGTCTTTTCCCTCGAAGCACAAAGCGGAGCAAATCCCGCAGCCCGGCAGCTTCCCAAAATTGATCCCTTTGAATTTGAGATCCCTGCCGAAGCAATGATGAACGAGGTGAAAGAAAGACGCAACGTATTGGAAACAAATATATTCCAGCTTGTCCGTATGGGGGACAGATTCTTCCATCAGTTCAAATTCAGCAATGCGTACCGGTCTTATACCCAGGCTCTGAACGTCTTTGAAAACCAGAAGATGGGCAGCGGCAAATACATACAGGGGATCAAAAAGAAGATTGAAAAGCGTGTGGAAGCAGCACATAAAGCATGGGCGGAAAGTATTTTCACCCAGGCAAGAAGACTCTACACCTCCGGAATGACAAAGGGAGCAAGTGTTGATGCAGAAGAAATTTATGCAAAAGCAAAACAGACGGCTCTTCAGGCTTATGCGGCATACTATCTGAAAGATCCCAAGACACCTTTCAAAGAAAATCTTATGAAGTCGATTGCCGGGAGAGATTCCGGATTTTATGAAAGGATCGAAAAATTCCTCAATGACTGCACAAGAATGATAAATTCTGTTAAATTCCAAATGGAAACAGCCCTTGATTCCGAAGGAGTTGACCCGGATAATAAACGCAGAAAACAGGAAATCGACCGTCTGATGAAAAATGCCAGAGTGTATTACCGTCAGAAAGAGTATGAAAGCGTCAGAAAGAATGTGGAAAAGATCCTTGCCATGGATCCCTACAATGAAGCGGCCATTACCCTTCTGGAAAAGACATACCAGAAACTTTACAAAATCGCAGCATACCGCAGACAGACGGATGCAGAAGAGAAGGTAACAGATATTGACTGGAAGTGGGTGGAACCCTACAATCAGAAAGACAAAGAAGACCTTGTGGCAGTGGAAGGTGACGTCAAAGGTATGGAAAGTCCCGCTATTGCCAATACAGGCAACAGCAATACCGAGCTTGAAAACAGATTGCAGCGTATTATTCTGCCTGAATTGGAATTTATTCAGGAAAAACTTTCTGTGATCATCAATACACTCAATGAAACAGCAAATGAAATCGCCAAAAAGAACGGTATTGCAGGTGTAAATATTATTCCTGAGCAGGATCTGAAAGATGTAAGGATTAATTCACTTAAATTGAATAATGCCTCTCTTCTTGTCTGGCTGAAATATCTCTGCCGTCTGGCAAAGGCAAACCGCCGCCTTGACGGAAACGATGTAATCATCGGCCGTTCCACCGGCGAATTGGAAACCCACTCTTATCCCATCTCCAATTTCTATGCTGAACGTATCCGTACCGAACTGGGCGGCGAAGGGGGCAAGAAAAAAGAAGAAAAGGAAGAGAAGGATTATGATGCTGAAATGGAAGATTTCGGTAATGTGCGTGATGAGCTGAAAGGAAAGGAAAAGGTCAGCAAGACAATAGATCCGGAAAAACTCAAAGAGTACTTTATCCAGCGCGGAGTGCGTTTCGGAAAGGAAGACGGTTCAGGAATCAATTACGATCCTGAAAGCGGTCGTTTGACCATGAGAAACACCAAAGAAGATCATGAACGGCTTGCTGACCGTATCAAAGTTCTTGACGTACCCGCAGCCATGGTGCTTGTGGAAGCCAAGATGATGGAAATCACAATGTCTGCAATGGAGGAACTTGGCTTTGACTGGTCACTTACTTATGATGCAACAGCTCATAATAAGAAATTCATCTCTTCCGGCAGACTGCCTTACGGTCAGGTATATTCCCGTTCTTCCGACACCTCCAATGTTCTGATCAACAACCTGAACCTGATTCCCAACGCAGGAGGCAGCCGCAATATCAATCTCTTCCTGACCATCCGTGCCATTGACCGCTGTGAACGTTCCGAGGTGGTTACCATGCCCCGTCTGATCGCTCTTTCCGGTCAGTCTGCAAGTTTGAATATCGGGGATGAAAGAAGTTTCCCCTCAGATTACGATGAAGCAGAAGTGGAGATCAACTCCAACGGAAATACATTCACCTATACACCGCCGAATCCTGATTTTGAAAAGGAACAGGTGGGTATGCAGTTCAACATTACCCCCACTGTATATAACTACAGAACGATCAATGTAAACTTCAATACACAGATCAAGAAATTTATCGGATGGAGTAACTATGATTACACCATCAAGATCGGTAAAATGTTTGAAAGTATCGCAGATACCTCTGCACAGAACATCCAGCCCAAGGAAAAGATGGCGGAATTTGCTGACCGCAGGATCATTACCCAGGTGGATGTATATGACGGAGAATCTGTTGTGATTGGCGGAGTGCTTCAGGATGAAACCAGTAAAGTGGATGATAAATATCCTCTGCTGGGCGACCTTCCCCTGATCGGCCGTCTTTTCACTGATCGCTCCAACTCATCCACAAAGACCAATTTGATGGTCTTTGTTACCGCCAGGATCATTGGCGGTGACGGGCTTCCTTACAATAAGGAAAAGCGGGATAACGGCATCTTCAATTTCGTAAACAGATAAGAGAGGAACATAAGAATGAAAACTTTGAATGAAACAAATATGTTGATAAGTCTTCCTGCCGGAAAGGCGGGAGTGTTCCTTGCCTGTTCCGTTATGCTTGTTCTGCCTTTGGCTTCCGGCGCAGCTGAAGCCAAAGGAGGCTTCCCTGTATCGCTGCCCGAAAGTGCAACGGTTCTCAAACAGGACATCAATACGGCAAGAGAAAGAGAACTTCTGCGTTACAAGACAATTGAAAAAGATATTGACAAAACCGTACGTCAGGCCATTGTTTACTATAAAAACAGTGATTTTGAAAAGGCGATTGATCTTTATCTTGATGCGAAGAAGAAACTGGAATCGTTGCGGAAGGATATGCTCAGTCTGGAAGGGCTTGATGCTGCCGGAGTTTCCAAATATGTTTCCGGTCACATGAATGAGAAGAGAGTACAGAAGATCGAGAAACGGATCGAATCCTGTAATGAACAGATCTCCCGTTCCTACTATTACTGGGCGCAGGCAATCTATTTTGAAGCGGAAAAATCTGCAAAAGCCTCTGATTTTACCAAAGCGATAGAAAAATGCCGCAGAGCCTATGAAGTTTATCCTGCCTGCAAGGATGAAATGGAAAAAATGATCGCCCGGTATGAACTTCTCCGGGAAAAAGCAGCAGAAAAGGCGGCCTTTGAAGAAAAGACCTCCAATGAAGATACGGTACGGAAGAAAAACATTCTGATCCGTCAGGGTGAGGTATTGTATTCTGCCGGCCGCTGGGATCAGGCAAGAAGTAAATTTGAACAGGTGATCGCTATTGATCCCTACAATGAATACTCCATCAATTTCCTGAGAAAGATCAATATAAAACTCAGCGAAGCAGGACGCCGCCGTATGGATCTAATCCACAGTGAACGCATTGCAGAAGCCGGCTGGGGAGCCCTCACCCCTATCATCGCTTACGATGAAAGTGATTCAGCCGGACTGGTAAGCGAGGAAGGTGTTGAAAAAACAACAGCAAAATCCCCGCTTCAGGAAAAGCTGGATTCTATCAAGATCCCCCAGATCGACTTTCCCGACAGTCCCCTTTCTGCGGTGATCAATACCCTCATCGGTTACAGTAAGGACTACGATACCGATCCGGAACGCAAAGGGATCAACATCATAGCTCTGGGCAGATTCAATCCCACCATGAATTCCGATAATATGGAAGAGGGTGGTACAGGCAATGAAAATGAAGCAAAGAAAAATGCTGCTCCTGCCAGTAATGATCCTACTGTGACACTCACCTATTTCAATGAGATCTCCCTCGGAGATGCGATCAAACGTGTTTGCGAAAGTATCAAAGCATCCTACAAGATCAATAACGAAGACGGTGTTGTGGAGATCGCACCTTCTGCGGAAGAACTGGAAGACACTCTGAAAACAGAGTATTTCAAACTGGAAGCTACTCTGGATGCGGAAAAACTCACAGACAATAAAGATCTTCATGATACCTATTTCAGCACAGTTCCCAGACCGGAAGGGGCGCATACAGCATTTGACCCTGTTGCCGGCCGTCTGATCGTGACCAATACCAGGGAAAATATTGAAGAAATGCGGAAGATCTTTGAAAAGTTCAACCGTCCCAAACCCCAGATCCTTATCCAGGCGAAATTTGTGGATGTTATCATGAATGACCTGGAAGAACTCGGTTTCCAGTATACTTTCTCCAGAGAAAATGCCAACGTTGCCTATGCCGACGCCGGCACATTGAAGGAATTTGTTTATACAGGTACCGAGTCCATGACATTCGGCAAAAATGTCAATATTTACAGTAAAGATGAAAAAAATCCGGACAACAACTGGTATCAGTATTTTACAACCACCAACACCCTCCCCTACAAGACTGCAGACGGTACCATGGTCAATCCCAATACCGGTCAGCTTGTGGGTACCGGCGAAAACAAAACCACCAATGTAACATACTATTACAAGGATTCCCCCCTTTCCAACAGCAGTGTCACATGGGGCAGAAACAGTAAGCTCACCCGTGTTTATGACCGTGCAGGAACACCTACATTGGATGTGGACAATGAAACCAACTTCGGTAAAATGTGGGAATTCGATGCCTTTACCAACAAGGGATACGGTTTGAACGCACAGGTCTATGCTCTTGACCAGGCGGGAGCTTCCGACATGCTCTACTGTCCCCGTATCACCACCATGGATGGCCGTTCCGCCACACTGGATATGGTCATTACCAAGCACTATCCTGAAGAGTGGGAAGAACCGGAGATCACTACAATGGACAATATGCCTATCCTTATCGGTTCCACACCGGAGCTGGAAGAAGAAGAGGAAGGTATCTTCTTCCAGGTGACACCCCAGCTGGATGCAACAGAAGATCCCAACTTTGAAACGATCACGTTGCAGTTTGACCAGTTGAAGGTAAAGAAGTTTGCCGGATGGGATGATTACAGTTATCAGCTGCCCACCGATGACGGTACAGGAAACTATGTCAACGTTCCTAACATTGTGAGAACCCCGATCTTCCAGGAAAGAGAGATTGATACAAGTATCCAGTGTACGGACAACTCCACCGTTGTCATCGGCGGAATGATCACAGATGAATCCGATATCATCAATGACAAATATCCTATTCTGGGTGACATTCCTCTTATCGGACGTCTTTTCCAGTCCAAAGGCAAACGTACCTATAAGAGCAATTTGCTCATCTTCATCACCTGCCGTCTGGTATGCCCTGACGGCTCCCCCTTCGGTTCCCGTGAAGATGTAGGCACATTGACATTCAAACATTAATAAACAGAGGGGAAACAAAGCGTTTCCTTACTGATGATTTGCGGATCGGGGCTCGCCTTATATCATCCCCCAACTTAAGGCTTGTTCCGGTCCGCCTTTTTTTGAACAGCAATTTTTTTACAGATAAATCCGGGAGGAACTATGGAAAAACAAAACATAAGTGAGATCCTGAAACGGCAGAAAGCATTTTTCCGCACTGGAGCAACAAAATCTGTCGCTTTCAGAAAAGAGGCATTGAAAAAACTTGCCTCCGTCATAAAAGACAGTGAAAATGAGATCTTTGCCGCATTGAAAAAAGATCTGGGCAAAGGGGAATTTGAATCCCGCTGCACAGAAACCAATATGGTTCTGGAAGAGATACACCACATGGTGAAGAACCTGAAAAAATATTCCGGAACAAGATCTGCGGCTGTTTCCATGCTCAATATCCCGGCGAAAGGAAAGATCATGCCGGAACCTTACGGGGTGGCACTGATCTTCTCAGCATGGAATTATCCTTTCCAGTTATTGTTCTCCCCGCTGGTTTCCGCGATCGCAGCAGGAAATTGTGTTATGGTGAAAACAGCGGAAAATGCTCCGGAAACAGCGGAAGTATGCAGTGAGATCATTGCAAAATGTTTCCCGGAGGAGTTTGTAAAATGCTTCAATGGCGGGAAGGAACTCGGCGAAGAACTTCTGAAAGAACAGTATGATTTTCTGTTTTATACAGGCGGGATCAATGGCGGCAAAGCGGTAATGGCTTCTGCTGCAAAATTTCTTACGCCGCTGGTTCTGGAACTTGGCGGCAAAAGTCCCTGTATTGTGGATTCGGATGCAAAACTGCCACTTTCAGCCAAAAGGATCGTATGGGGAAAATTCCTCAATGCAGGCCAAACCTGTGTGGCTCCGGACTATATTCTTGTGCATGAGTCCATTAAAGACAAACTTATTGAAACACTGAAAAATGAGATCGCCGCCTTTTACGGGGAGGATGCCTCCCAATCTCCGGATTACCCCCGGATCGTAAGTACGCAGCACTGTACCCGCCTGGCAGGACTTCTGGAAGGGAGTGAACATAAAATCGTCACAGGAGGAAACTGCAACCTTGAAGAACGGTACTTTGCCCCCACGATCCTTGATTGCCCGGATCCCGGTTCAAAAGTGATGAGTGAAGAGATCTTCGGTCCCATCCTCCCGGTGATCGGGGTAAAAAATATGGCTGAAGCGGTGAATTTTGTCAATGACCGCCCCAAACCTCTTGCGCTGTACTATTTTTCCCATAAACAGAAAAATCTCTCCCTTATTCTTGATTCCACATCTTCCGGGGGAGTTTCTGTCAATGAAACGATCATGCACTTTGTCAATCAGAGTATGCCTTTCGGCGGTGTGGGGGCAAGCGGTTTCGGGTCTTATCACGGCAAATTCGGCTTTGATGCGTTCACCCACTACAAACCGGTCATGCTCAAAGGGGATCTTATAGACATGCCCATGCGGTATCCTCCCGGACTGGAAAAAAGAATACCGTTATTGAAACTGGTCTCCAAATAAAAAGCTCCTGCCGTATTTCACTTTTCCGCATACATTATTCTGTATGCGGAAGGAGAAATACGGAATTGTTTTTTAAAGGCATTGCAATAATAGGATACATCCCTGTATCCGTGCAGGGAAGCGATCTCGCTGATACTGCTGTCTGTATATTTGAGATGCCATATACTGTTATTGAGTTTGCTGCGGATAACAAATTCCATAGGGGAAAGCCCGGTGTGCTTTTTGAATAATGCGGTAAGTGTGGGGCGGGATACGCCGAAAAACTCCTCCAGAGAGTGTAAAGTAGGAAAATTCTGGGGATAACTTGTTACCTGCCGCAACTGATACTGGAGCAGTCCCGCCACTTTTTCCGGCGGGAGGATGGAATCACTGTAAAGAATGGTCAAACATTCAAAAAGCATGACGGAAAGTTTTTCAGAAGAAATGTCTCCATTTTCCACAAGAGCAAGGATCTCTTTGAGTTTTCTCATAAAAGCTGCGGGATCTCTCAGTTTTACATGAGTAAATTCCCCGATGCGGAACATTTGTTCCACATATATATTCCGGTCAAGAACGACATAATATCTTTTCTTTTCCCCATCCCCGTCCTCCGGCATCTCCAGCTGGATGGTTCTCTCCTGCTGGAGGCTGTCTGTAACAGGGGGCATGATATGTATATCAAAGGAATTGACGGTATAGAGAAGTTTTTTATCCTGAAAAATCTTTATCGGTACTTCTGCAATTTCAAATCCCCAGGTGTCGCCCAGAGACCATTTACAGATGTGCTTTTTTTCTACACCCGGCAGAAGGGTATTATCACTTATCGCATGCAGATGGATGAGTGCAAAACTCTGTTGACGGCTTCTGGATTGCTGATTCAGCCATGTCTCCTCAATGAGACCTGCGTGACGGATCTTTCTCTTCCGGAAATGTTTTATTTTTTCAGTCATAATATCTTTCCGCATTTATAGTTAATACCCTGTCTAACATATATTATAAATAAAATTACAGATATTACAAGTAAAAAACACTTTTTTTTTCAGAAAAAGGGTGTATCTTATAAGGAGTAGAGGATAAAAAGGACTGTATCAGGTATTTAACGACCTTGTAAACCAAATAAAAAGGAGCAGAATATGAGTTCTTCTTCCACCATTGTCCGTATTGCTATTTTAGGTTGCGGTCCCAGAGGGGATCAGATGGCAAAGATCGTTGCATTGCTGACAAAATCCTTCAAACTTGTTGCCATGAGTGATCCGGATGCAGGGGCAAGGGCAAAACTCAAAAGCCGTTTTCCTGATCTTGAAATGTATGAATCTTCCGATGAACTTCTGGACAAGGCAAACATTGATGCTGTCATCGTGGAAACGCCGCCTGCCTACCATGCAGAATATGTCTGCAAAGCCCTGAACAGAAATATCGCAGTAATGAGTGAGATCCCTGTAGCGGAAACTCTTGAAGAAGCCGATCTTCTCTATAAAACCGTAAAAAGTTCCAAAGCTCTTTTCATGACCGGTGCAACCGCCAATTACCGTCAGAAAAGCCGCTATATGCTGAAACTGAAAAAAGAGGGTATTCTGGGAAAAGCAGCCTATGTGGAAGCAGAATATATGCACGATTTGCGTGCAAGCAAAGATCCCTGGCGGAAGACTTACGAAACCTGCCGTTACTGCTGTCACTCTCTGGGGCCACTGCTTGCCGTAATGGACGGGGATGAATTTGATACCGTAAGCTGTATGGGAACCGGCGATCATTTGGACTGCGGCTGGATCAATAACAATATGGCAGCCCTTCTCCGCACGAAAAACAATGTGGTATGCCGTTTCATGTGCGGCTTTGCCATCAACCATTGCGGTCCGGCACACAGAACAGTGATGTACACAGATAAAGGACATTTCAAGTTCTATAATGAACGGGCAATGATCTATACCGCTGATATGCCTCTTTACACAAGAAGCAAAGATTTCTACACCATTGAGTTCGGCAATGTGCCGGAACGTTTCACAAACGATGTGGAATTCCCCTATGATAAAGTAATGGCATGCGGCGGCGGAGGTCACGGCGGAGCAGACTTCATCATGCTGGAAGATTTTGCCGATGCTATCGTAAACAACAAGCCCTCCCCTGTATCCATTGAGGCGGGTCTTGCCATGACACTGCCGGGGATCTTTGCCGCAGAATCCGCAAAAGAAGGCGGAGCATTAAAGAAGATCATCTATCCCTGGAGCAAGAAAAAATAAGTTTCCGCATTTTCCGTAAACATTTAGGGGCTGTTGCAAAACCTCAAAAAAGGTGAGCAACAGCCTTATTTATTGTTTGAGCTGAATATTGGAGGTATAACAGGTCATAACAGGGGAGAATTATACCTTATTTTATAAATACACAAGGCTATTTATTCCATTGCTCAAACATTGTGTTTGAGGGAACTGGATTTTTGATCGTTTATAAAAAAAGTTGGAATTGTTTTTATCGTTACGATAAAAGCAATTCCGTCAAAAGTTTTTGGAAGATGGGGGGCGGGGAAGAGAACCTTTTTTCAAAAAGGTGTCTTCCCCGCAAAACATTTTTGCAACAGCCCCTTCTTTTTACCGGAAACAAATGCGTTTGCCGTTTCCTGTTTAATTTACTCTGTTGACAGGATTTCCTTCAAGGAAAGAGCGTACATTATCCACAGAAATGGCAATGAGCCGTTCCCTTGCTTCTTTTGATGCCCATGCCACATGGGGGGTAATGACGGTATTTTTTGCTTTTACAAGGGGATTATCCGGCAGCGGCGGTTCTTTTTTCAGTACATCCAGACCGGCTCCGGC